>CALGFH010000124.1 GCA_937881255.1 uncultured Actinomycetes bacterium | reverse complement strand
GGCGACTCCAACATGTCCGAGTGGTCGGCCTTCCTCAAGGTCGGGGCCACCGACCTGGTCCTGGCCATGGTCGAGGAGGCCACCGTCCTGCGCGACCTGACCCTGGAGAACCCGATCCGGGCCATCCGGGAGATCTCCCACGACATGAGCTGCCGGCGCAAGGTCCGGCTGGCCAACGGGCGCGAGGCCAGCGCCCTGGAGATCCAGCGCGAGTACTTCGAGAAGGCGGCCCGGTTCGTCGACCGCCGCGACGCCGGCGAGACGGCCAAGCGGGTGGTCGACATGTGGGGCCACGTCCTGGAGGCGCTGGAGCACCAGGAGCTGGACCGGATCGGCCGCCAGGTCGACTGGGTGACCAAGTACCTGATGATCGAGCGGGCCCGGGCGCGCGACAACCTGCCCCTGTCGCACCCCAAGGTCGCCCTCATGGACCTGACCTACCACGACGTCAACCGCAAGCGCGGCCTCTACTACCTGCTGGAGCGCAACGGCTCGGTGGAGCGGATCTGCGACGACCGGGCGATCGACCGGGCCACCCAGGAGCCGCCCCAGACGACCAGGGCCCGCCTCCGGGGCGAGTTCATCCGCCAGGCCAAGGAGCGCCGCCGCGACTACACCGTCGACTGGGTCCACCTCAAGCTCAACGACCAGGCCCAGCGGACCGTCCTCTGCAAGGATCCGTTCCGCGCCCACGACGACCGGGTCGACAAGCTCATTGCCTCGATGTGACCTCAGGCGGTACTGGCCAGGTCGCGGCGGCGGAAGGCGGCCAGGCCGGCGGCGGCCAGCAGCCCGGCCACGGCCAGCAGCCACAGCACCGGGGTCAGGGTGAGCTCGGCCGCGGGCAGCTTGGGCAGGTGGGCGAAGGGTGACGCGTCGATCAGCCACCGGCTGAGCTGGAGCGGCTCCCCGAACATGGTGATCGACAGCACCACCGCCAGGACGGCCCAGGTGGCCCCGACGACCAGCCGCGGGGCCAGCCCGAACAGGGCCGCCCCGATCGCGGCCATCACCCAGACCGCCGGGAGCTGCACCATGGCGCCGCCCAGCACCCGGGGCAGCTCGCCGGCCAGGTCGCCGGAGCGCAGGCCGTGGGCGAGCCCGGCCAGCAGCCCGCCGGCGGCGAGCACCACGGCCGCGCCCCCGGCGGCCACCAGCAGGTGGCTGCCGGCCCAGCCGGTCCGGGGTGTGGCCGTGGCCAGCACCTGCTCGGCCCGGAGCTCGGCCTCCTCGGAACGCAGCCGCAGGGTCGCCTGGACGGCGTAGCCGGCGGCCAGCATGCCGATCCAGGACAGGATCGCGGCCAGGTAGATGTCGGCGATGCTGCCCGACCCGCCCAGGCTGGCCAGCAGCTCGGCCGTCTCCGGGTCCTCGGCGGCGAACTGCACCATGTCCTGGGCGATCACCCCGAAGGACAGGCCGGCCACGGCCGCCCCGACCGTCCAGCCGGCCAGGGCGCCGCGCTGCAGCCGCCAGGCCAGGGCGAGCGGGCTGCGCAGCCAGGGCGGGGCGTCGGCCGGGCCCAGCCGGGTGGCCAGCACCCCGGCGCCAAGGTCGCGCCGGACGAGCAGGGCCGCCGCCGCCACCAGCAGGGCCCCGAGCAGCGCCAGCGGCAGGAGCAGGACCTCCCAGCGGTCCCCGGCGAACGGCTGGAACCGCTCGGCCCAGCCGATCGGCGACAGCCACGCCAGCCACGACAGCTCGGTGGCCGTGTCGCCGATGGCCCGGAGCAGGAACGCCGCCCCCAGCACGGCGAAGGCGAGCCCGTTGGCCGGTCGGGCGTACTCGGTCAGCTGGACACAGATGGCGGCGACCCCGGCGAAGACCAGCCCGTTGAGGGCGCAGTCGGCGGCCAAGGCGACCGACCCGGCGGCCGGGAGGCCGAGGGCGACGAAGCCGAGCGCGGTGATCGCGGCCAGCGCGAGGTTGACCGCCAGCACATACAGCAGGCTGGAGGTCAGCCAGGCGTACCGGCCGACCGCGGCCGCGCTGACCAGCTCGGCCCGGCCGGTCTCCTCCTCCTGGCGGGTGTGGCGGGTCACCAGCAGGATGCTCATCAGGCCGATCAGGAAGGCCCAGGGGGTGACCACCTGCCAGGCGGTGGCGCCGCCGTAGGTGCCGGCGTCGTAGGCCGGCCCCTGGAGGGCCACCACCGCCGGGTTGGCCCCGATGCCCTCGGCCGTCCTGGCCAGCCGGTCCAGGTCGGCCTGGGTCGGGTACAGCGAGAGCATGCTGGCCGCCTGGCTGATGGCGAACAGGGCCAGGCCGAGGACCCAGACGGTCCCCACGATCCGGTCGCGGCGCAGGGCGAGCCGGAGCAGCTGGCCGGTGCCGGCGAACCCGCTCACCGCGACGCCCCCTCTCGCGCCCCCTGCCCGTCCCCGGCCGCGGTCGCGACCTCATCGGCCTGGTAGTGGCGCAGGAACAGCTCCTCCAGGGTCGGCGGCTGGCTGGTCAGGCTGCGCACCCCGGCCGCGGACAGCCGCCGCAGGACCTCGTCCAGCTGGGCGGTGTCGACCTGGCAGCGGACCCGGGTGCCGTCGACCTGGAGGTCGTGCACGCCGGCCAGCCCGGTCAGGCCGTCGGGGGGGCCGGCCAGCTCGGCCTGGATCGAGGTGCGGGTGAGGTGGCGCAGGTCGGCCATGGTGCCCGACTCCACGGTGCGGCCGGCCCGGATGATGCTGACCCGGTCGCACAGCGCCTCCACCTCGGCCAGGATGTGGCTGGAGAGCAGCACCGTGCGCCCGCTGTGGCGCTCGTCGGCGACGACCTCGCGGAAGGCCGCCTCCATCAGCGGGTCGAGGCCCGAGGTCGGCTCGTCCAGCAGCAGCAGCTCGACGTCGGAGGCCAGCGCGGCCACCAGGGCGACCTTCTGGCGGTTGCCCTTGGAGTAGGTGCGGGCCTTCTTGCGCGGGTCCAGGTCGAACCGCTCCAGCAGCTCGTCCCGGCGCTTGGGGTCGAGGCCGCCGCGCAAGCGGCCGAGCAGGTCGATCACCTCGCCCCCGGACAGGCTCGGCCACAGGGTGACGTCGCCGGGCACATAGGCCAGCCGGCGGTGCAGGGCGACCGCGTCGCGCCAGGGGTCGCCGCCGAGCAGCCGGGCCTCGCCGGCGTCGGGCCGCAGCAGCCCGAGCAGGACGCGGAGGGTGGTGGTCTTGCCGGCCCCGTTGGGGCCGAGGAAGCCGTGCACCTCGCCGGTGCGGACCTCCAGGTCGAGCCCGTCGAGGGCCCGGACGGGGCCGAAGGTCTTGACCAGCCCCGAGATCGAGATCGCGGTCGACATCGGTGTCGTCACCATCTCCTTCCTCTGGACCGCGCGCCCTGGCGGTCCGCTCCCTCCACAAGCTACGCTTCCTTCACAAACTTGTGAAGCTAGTGAAGGGATGGTCGGTGGACGAGGGCCGCGACCAGGAGGCGGTACGGCGCTTCATCGAGCAGTTCGCGTTGACGCTGGCCGAGTCGGGCATGGCCCGGATGCCGGCCCGGGTGTTCGCGGCCATCCTGACCGCCGACGACGGCCGCTGCACCGCCGCCGAGCTGGCCAGCCTCCTCGGGGTCAGCCCGGCCGCCGTGTCCGGGGCGGTGCGCTACCTGACCCAGCTCCGGCTGGTCCGGCGCGAGCGCGAGCCGGGGGAGCGGCGCGACCACTACCGCATCTCCACCGGCACCTGGTACGAGGCCGTCGCCCGGCGCGAGGAGATGATCGCCCGCTGGGAGCAGGACCTGGCCGAGGGGATCAAGGCGGTGGGGCCGGGCTCGCCGGCGGGCGACCGGCTGGACGAGACCCGGCGGTTCTTCGAGTTCTTCCGCCACACGCTGGAGCGTGCCCTGCTCGACTGGCGGGAGCTGCGCGGCGCCGGCCGGTCTGGCCCCCCCGGCGCCTGACCCGGCGCGCTCAGCCGGCGTGGACGATGGCATACAGCGCGAACGGCGCCCCGTCGTGGACGCCGGGGCGGCCCTCGACCAGGCCGCGGGCCGGGAACTGGCCGGCCAGGCGCATCCCGAGGCGCTCCATCACCGCCCGCCATCACCGCCCGCGAGCGGCGGTTGTGGCGCTCGGTGAAGGCCACCACCGCCTCGGCCCCCAGCTCCCCGAACGCATACTCCAGCCCGGCCCGGCCGATCTCGGTCGCGTACCCCTGGCCCCAGCGCTCGGAGCGGACCGTCCAGCCGAGCTCAAGGCGGTCCCGCAGCCACCCGCCGCCGGGCAGCAACGAGGCGATCCTGCCGGTCTCGGCCTGCTCCGGGCCGAGGCGGGAGAGGCCGCCCCGGCCGACCAGCTCGCCGGTGCCGAGGTCGTAGGCGACCCACTTGCCGGCGCCGTCGGCCGCCCACTGCCCGGCCATGGCGGCGGCGTAGCGGTGGGCGTCCTCGACGGTCCAGGGGCCGCCCCACCAGGCCGCGACCGCCTCGTCCTGGTGGAGCCGCCACAGGTCGGCGGCGTGCTCGGGGCCGATCGGCTCGAGCCGCAGACGGGCCGTGGTCAGCGCGGCGATTGGGAGGGCTCCGCCGGTTCCGGGGACCGGGTGGGGGGCGGGGTCGTGGGCGGGGTGCGGCGGCGGGCGCGCAGGCCGAGCCAGAGGACGACCACCGCCCCGCCGTAGCGGGCGGCGAACGCGGCCAGGGTGTCGGCCAGGTCGGCGGCGGCCGACCCGCGGGCGCCGGTACCCACGGCCGGCGGGCCGGCCGGGACCAGGGGGACCAGGGTGATGGACAGGGCCACCGCGACCAGGCTGGTCAGGCCCCAGGGGATGGCGGCCACGATGCCCAGCAGGGGCACCTCGTGCCAGTAGAAGACCCAGGGGGTGAGCAGCAGGTAGGCCAGGAAGAAGGTGGCCATCCTCGGCCACGGGTCGGAGCGGCGGCGCAGGGCCCGGGCGACCAGCACGAAGGCGACCAGGATGCCGGCGATGGCCAGCTGGCGGCCCAGCCGGGCCCCGGTGGCGGCGGCCGCCGGGTCGGACAGGCCGAACAGGGGCAGCACGGCCGCCAGCAGGCGGCGGACCAGGTTGGGCGGGCTGCCGCTGGAGAAGTGCCCGCTGACGTCGACGGCGCTGGTGAACAGCTTGCCGCCGGCGCTGGCGTAGGGGAGGTAGACGAGCGCGGTCAGGGCCGTGCCGAGCAGCCCCAGCCCGGCCACCACCGCCACCCGGTCCCGCGGGCGGGGCCGGCCGGTGGCCAGCCAGATGGCGTACAGGGCGGCCAGCGGCCCCATGTAGACCTTGATCAGGAAGCAGCCGACCAGCAGCAGGAAGGCCAGCAGGTGGCGGCCCCGCCGGTGGGCCAGGATGGCCCCGGCCAGGACCAGCAGCAGCAGGGCGTCGACATGGGCCGACATGGCGAAGGACTGCAGCACCATCGGGTTCCAGCCGAGCAGCAGCAGCGGCCAGCGCGGGTCCTCCCCCTGGCCGGGGTCGGCCCGCAGGGCCCGGACCAGCAGCCAGATGGCGGCCAGCTCGGCCGCGACCAGGACCAGCTTGGAGAGCACCACCCAGGTGAGCAGGCTGGGCCCGGCGACCACGGCCATGCCCCGCAGCAGGAGCAGGAACGGCGGCCCGTAGACGGGGCCGAACAGCCGCCACGACCAGAACTTGTGCCAGGGGTCGGTGGGGTGCTGGTCGGGGAACGACAGGTACGGGTTGGCGCCGTACTCGGTCTGGACCTTGCCGTAGAAGGAGTAGGCGTAGACGTCCTTGGAGGCGACCGGGGGGACCAGCAGGGCCAGCAGGTGGAGCACGGCCACCCCGGCCAGCAGCAGCGCCCAGCTGGGCCGCCGGCCCCGGCGCCACTGCCAGACGGCCAGGGCGAAGCTGGCCATGGACACCACCCAGAACGCCGTCACCTGCCCCTGGGGCCGGACCTCGACGTCGAAGTCGCGGGTCGTGGGCAGCCGGTGCAGCTCCAGGAACTTGGGGGCCAGGGGCAGGACCAGGAACAGCCCGATCCCGGCGACCAGCCCGGCCAGGCAGGCCGTGAACACCGCCCGGTCGCTCACCCGGGTGAGGGCTCTCATCGCCTCGCCAGGCGGCCGGCCAGGGTGCCGGCGGCGGCCGCGGCGCCGAAGAACAGCGGGTCCTCCTCGGGGCCCCGGCCCATCGAGGTGACGTGCAACCCCCAGCCGGCCAGCAGCTTGGCCGGGTCGGGGGCGGCCACCCGGTGCAGGTCGTGGCGGCCGGCCACCCCGGCCTCGGCCAGCTGCCGGTCGACCAGGGCGGCCAGCTCCGGGTCGGCCAGCTCGGGCACGGCCACCGCGGCCCGGGCCAGGGCCAGGCGGCCCAGCGCGGTCAGGCTGTGGTGGCTGACCCCGCGGTGCCGGGGCCGCCGGTCGGCGGCCGACAGCCGCAGGCAGGCCACCGGCCGCCCGCCCAGGGCGGCGGCGGCGTTGACCGCCTCGGCGACCTGGGTGCCGGAGAACCCGAAGGCGGTGCCCGACCCCATCCCGCCCGGTCCCTGGGCGACCACGACCACGTCGGCGGCCAGCACCGCCCTGGCCGCGGCCAGGGCCGAGTGCAGCGAGATGGCCTCCAGGTCGCCCCCGAAGGCCTGCCCGGCGGTGATCGTCCCGGCGACCAGCCCGCCAGCCCGCAGCTCGGCCGCCAGCCGCGAGAAGGCCAGCGGCAGGGCGCCGCCGTCGGTCATCACATAGGCCACCACCAGCTCGTCGGCCACCGCCCGGACGGCCGCCGCCACCACCGGGACCATCGAGTGGAGCTCGGCGCAGACCACCGGCAGGCCGTCAAGGCCGGTGCAGGCGGCCACCGCCGCCCGGTGCGGGCTGTCCTCCTCCTCGACGGCCAGGACCCGGACCTGGGAGGGGGTGTAGCGGGCCTTGATGACGTGCCCGGGGCCGGGGGCGTCGACCGGCCCGCCGAGCCGGGCCATGACCACGTGGAACCCGCCGGTGCCGAGCCCGAGGGCGACCGCGGTGGTGTTCAGGACCACCCGGTCGCCGGCCGCGACCGGCCCGGTGAGCTGGTCGTAGCTGATCGCGTCGACCTCGCCGGCCTCGTCGTCGACGGCGACCCGCAGCTCGGTCGCGCCCGGCCGGCGGGCGCCGACGCCGGTGACCCGCCCGTTGCGGATGCGGATCACGGCCGCTCAGTCCCCGGGGGGGCGGGGGCGGCCGTTCTCGCCGGCCGCCCGCAGCACATAGGCGCACACCGGGTCGCCGGCCTGGATGTGGGCGATCCGCTCGACCTCGACGCCCGGCCCGGCCAGCTGCTGGAACAGGGCCAGCTCATGCGCGCAGGCGGTCGGCCAGGACCCGGCCACCCGGGCGATGGCGCAGTTGTGCTCGCTGACCACGAAGTCGCCGTCGCCGGCGCTGGTGCAGTCGGCCATGTAGCCGTTCTCGTCCTGGATGGCGGCCAGGGCGCTGGCCAGCTCGGGCAGGGGGCGGCCCCGGGTGCGGCCGGCGTACAGCTCGGCCAGCTCCTGCTGGCGGTGGTCGAACAGCCGCTCCACCGCCTCGGGCCCGAGCTCGGAGGTGGCCGCCTCCAGCAGCTGGCCGACCAGCTGGTGGTAGTTGCGGGGGAACAGGTCGTGGCCCATCTCGGTGAGGGCGTAGACATACGCCGGGCGGCCGCGGCCCTGGGGCCGGGTCGTCTGGCGGACCAGCCCGACGTGCTCCAGCGTCTCCAGGTGCCGCCGGACCCCGACCCCGGACAGCCCGAGGGCGGCGCCCAGCTGCGCGACCGTCTGCTCGCCGTTGCGCTTGAGCAGATCGAGCACGGCCCGCCGGGTCGGGGCGCTCCCCGCTGACTCGCTGACTGGCTCGGTCATCGGCCCAGGCTAGCGCCGTCGTTCCGGCCGGGGCAACGACCCCACCCGGGTGGCGCCCAATTCCACTAGCATCGGGGCATGCGCAAGGTGGAGCGGCTCGTCAACCTGATCGCCCTGCTGCTGGACACCCGGCGGCCCCTCACCCTCGACCAGGTGGCCGAGCTGGTGCCCGGGTACGACGCCAGCGGGGAGAGCCTGCGACGCATGTTCGAGCGGGACAAGGAGGAGCTGCGGGGGCTCGGGGTGCCGGTCGAGCGGGCCCCGATCGACGCCTGGGGGAGCGAGGAAGGCTACTTCATCGACCCCGAGGCCTACGGCATGCCCGAGCTCGACCTGGCCCCCGACGAGCGGGCCGCGCTCGCCCTGGCGGCCAGGGCCTGGTCGGGGGCGACCCGCGACCCGGCGGCCGTGGCCGGCCTGGCCAAGCTCGATCTCGACCCGGGCGCCGGGCCGGACGCGCTCCGGGCCAACCTGGACGGGGCCAGCCCGCTGCTGGCCGTGCTGCTGGAGGCCGTGTCGGGCCGCAAGCGGATCGTGTTCAACTACCGGCCGCCGGGCCGGGAGGAGGCCGAGCGCCGCCTCGACCCCTATGCCCTGGTCAACCGGCGCGGCACCTGGTACGTGGTCGGCCACGACGCCGACCGGGACGCCCAGCGCTCGTTCCGGGTGTCGCGGATCGCCTCCGACATCCGCAAGCTCCGCCCGGCCAGCCGCGGGGCCGACTTCGAGATCCCGGCCGGCTTCGACCCGGGCAAGCTCCTGCCCACCGCCGGCGAGCCCGAGGGGGCGCCGATGGCCCTGGTCAGGGCGGCCCGGGCCACGGCCCGGCTGGCCGAGCTGCGCGGGGCCGTGCCCACCGGCCCGCCCCGGCCCGACGGCCTGGTCACCCTGCGCCTGCCCGTCGGCGACCGCGACGGCCTGCTCGGCTGGGCGATGGGCAACGGCGTCGAGATCGTCGAGCCGGCCGACCT
>CALGFH010000123.1 GCA_937881255.1 uncultured Actinomycetes bacterium | reverse complement strand
CAGCAGAACACGAACACCGGCCGCCTCACCGAGCCCATGCTCGACAGCGTGTTCCTCCGAGCGAGGGACCTGCTCCAGGGGCGGTGACCCCGAACGTCAGCCTGACCCCGGGCCCGCCTGGAGGGTGTCGAGGTGGCGGGCGATCACGGCGGTGATCCGGTCGGGGGTCACCTGCTCGGGGCGCATGACGGCGTGGACGGCCAGGCCGTCCAGGAGGGCGTGGAGGCGGGTGGCCTCCAGGTCGACGTCCAGGTCGGCGGGGGTCAGGCCGGCGTCGGCCAGCAGGGTGATGGCGGTGGCGCAGGCACCCCTGAGCTGGTCGTGGATGCCCTGGTGGATGGCCCGCTGGTCGGGGTCGACCAGGCCGCGGGCGGTGAAGGCGAGCCAGACCTCGCTCTCGGCGCGGCGTTCGTCGTCCAGGGGGACCAGCTCCTGGAGGAGGCGCTCGGCGGTGGCCCGGGGGCTGGCGGCCGGCTGCATGGCGCGGACGCGGGCCCTGGCCCGGTCCCCGACCAGCTGCATGGCGAAGCAGAGCAGCTCGGCCTGGGTGGCGAAGTAGTGGCGCAGCGAGCCCATGGAGAGACCGGCCTCGCGGGCGACGTTGCGCACCGAGGCCCGCTGGAGGCCGTCGCGGCGGATCACCGTCCAGACGGCCTCGGCGAGCTCGGCCCGGCGCTGCTGTGGGTCGACCTGTCTCGGCATGGGGCGTTTATAGCACAACTGTGCTAAAGTAGGGATGTCGCACAACTGTGCTAGATCACTTCGAGAGGAAGTGGCACCGATGGAAGCACAGGAGCAACGCCCGGCCCGCTGGGCGCCCTGGTGGGTCTACGTCATCGCCCTCGTCGTCACCAACCAGCTCCGCATCCAGTGGCTCCAGCCCGAGGACCTCGCCACCTGGCAGGAGGTCGCGCTCGGCGTGACCTCGATGGCGCTGGTCGCGGTCGCGGTCACCGCCATCTGGCGGGCGGCCCGGCGGTAACGCCCGATGGAGCTGCTGCCCGCGATCGTCGGCCTGGCAGTGGTCGACAGCATCAACCCGTCGGCCCTGCTGGCCACGATCGTGCTCCTGCTCCGGGGCAAGCCGGCCCGGCCCCTGGTCGCCGTGTACGTGGCCGCGATCCTGGTCACCTACTTCGCCGTCGGGCTGGCGCTCACCCTCGGCCTCGGGCTCACGCCGCGGGCGCTGGTCGAGAGCGACGCCGCCTACCTGGCCCAGGGCGTCCTCGGGGCGGCCATGCTGGCCTACGCCGTGCTCGCCCCCGGCCGGGGCCGGCAGCGCGGCCCGGCGGCCGGCCCGAAGCTGCCGCGCGGCCCGGCGGCCGGGCCGAGGCTGCCCGCGGCCGGGCGGCCGGCGGCGGTGTTCGCCCTCGGGGTGGCCGTCACCTTCCTGGAGCTGCCCACCGCCCTGCCCTACCTGGGCGCGGTCGAGGCCATCACCCGCGCCGACCTGGCCGTCGGCGACTGGCTGCCCCTGCTGGCCGCCTACAACCTGATCTTCGTGCTCCCCCCGCTGGCCCTGCTGGCCGCCCACGTCGCCCTCGGGGACCGCGCCGGCGCCCTGCTCGAACGACTCCGGACCCGCCTCGGCGCCGCCACCCGGGAGGGGCTGCTCTGGCTCCTCGGCCTGGTCGGGTTCCTCCTCCTGGCCGACGCCCTCGGCCACTTCCGGGTCATCGGCTGACCGGCCGCCCGGCGGTCAGGCGTCGCGGACCTGCAGGACGACGGCCCCCAGGAGCATGGCCGTCCCGGCCCAGGCGGCGAGCACCCCGAGGCCGGCCCAGGGGCCGATCGGGAGCCGCTCCAGGCCCCTGGTCGCTTGGATGGCGAGCCCCGCGGTCATCGGCGCGACCTTCTGGAGCCGGGCCTGCCAGGCCGGGTCGCCCACCAGAGCCGCGACCACCGGGGCCACGTAGAGCAGGGTCAGGACGCCGAGGAGCGCTCCGGCGGTGTCGCGGACGGCCGTACCCAGGCCGAGGCCGAGCAGGGCGACCAGCCCCAGGTAGAGCACGGTGCCGCCGGCCGCCCGGAGGGTCGGCTCGTCGGTCACCGACAACGGCGGGTAGCCGTTGGCCTCGGTGAACCCGTTCCCGGGGAGGATGGCCCGGCCGGCGGCCAGCGAGCCGATCACCGCGGTGGTGCCGCTGGCCAGCACGGTCGCGGTGACGACGGCCGCCTTGGCCAGCAGGACCGTTCCCCGCCGCGGGGTCGCGGCCAGGGTGGTCTGGATCATTCCGGTGTCGTACTCGTTGGTCACCGCCAGCACGGCCAGCACCACCACGGCCACCTGGCCGACCCAGACGCCGGCAAGGACGAGCCGGACCGTGTCCTCCTGGCAGCTGGCCGGTGATGGGCACTGGGAGGTGTCGACCGAGGCGGTCATCGCGCTGCCGAGCAGGACGGTGCACCCGACCACGGCCGCCACCAGCCAGGCCGCGCTGGAGACAGTCCGCAGCTTGGTCCACTCCGCGGCCAGGGCCTGCCTCATGCGTCCCGCCGCCGCAGCAGCCAGAAGGCCACGGCCAGGGCGACGGCGACATAGGCGCAGAGCACCCCGAACCCCAGCCAGGGGCCCTCGGGGAAGCAGCCGTCCTCGGGGAGGCAGAGGCCGCGCTCGACGGTCTGCTGGATCGCGAACCCGGCGCTCGGCGTCAGCCGCTGCAGCCAGCGGCCGGCCGACACCGGCAGGGCGGCCGCCACCAGCTGCGGGAGCACCAGCAGCAGGATGACCGCGGTGATCGCGCCGGCGCTGCGGCGCAGGATCGCGCCGGCGGCCAGGCCGAGCACGGCGACCAGGGCCAGCACGGCCGCGCTGCCGATCACCGCCCGCAGCACCGGCCCGTCGGTCAGCGACGCCCGCGGGAAGGCCGGCGGCCCGTAGCCGTTCGCGCGCAGGGTCGGCTGGGCGAGGAGAAAGGCGGCCAGGCAGGCGACCAGCCCGGCCACGAAGGTGGCGCCGCCGAGCACCAGCGCCTTGGCCGCCAGCACCCGGCCGCGCCGAGGGCTGGCCGCGAAGGTGGTCCGGATCATGCCCCGCTTGTACTCCGAGGTGATCGACAGCACGCCCAGCCCGACGACCGCCATCAGCCCGACCAGGACCCCGGTGAGGCTGAGCCGGACGACGTCTTCCTCGGGGGGCACGACCGCGAGGTCGCCCGAGCCGCTGACCGTGAAGCCGCCGGCGCGCTCGGTCGCGTCGCCTTCGAGGGCGGGTCGGCCGACGTCGCGGTCGGTCCAGGACGCCCCCGGCGGCGACCCCGCCGGCTCCACCCGGACGTTGTCGAAGGTGGCGGTGGCGGCGGTCGGGTGGCCACCGATCCCGACGCTGCCGAACTGGCGGGTGACCTGGACGGCGTCGGGCGAGGCCACGAACAGCCCGATCTGCACCGTCGACGGCAGGCCGGCGAGGTCAACCGTGCCCACGCGGCGCCAGGCGGTCCCGTCGACCGACTCGTAGCCGTCGATGACGCTCCCGGCGCGGGTCAGCCGCAGCCACCGGGCACCGGTCCCGCCGCCGGCCACCTCGTCGGCGAAGTTGGCCTGGAACCGCACGCCGTGACCGGGGGTGACCATCATCGCCGCGTACCGCGACCCCGGCTCGAGGCCCTCCTTGAGGATGACGCCCGCCCTGGCCCAGTCCTGGAGCTCCCCTACCAGCCCGGCCTGGCTGGCCACCCGGGCGGTGACGCTGCCGTCCCCGGCCAGCGGCCGGTGCGCCAGATGGAAGTCGTCCCTGACCGACCGCCCGTCAGGGCCCACCGCGAAGTCCCAGTACCGGTTGGCGTCGCTGGTGCTGCTGGCCGCCCCGAGCAGGCCCACCAGGACCGTCAGCACGACCGCGGCCATCATGGCCGCGACCCACCGGGGCACCGAGGCGAGCTTGGTCCACTCGGCCAGCAGCAGCCGGCCCATCACGCCTCCCCCGTGGCCGGTGCCTCGAACTCGACCGCGTCCCTGGTGAGCTCCATGTAGGCCTCCTCCAGCGAGGCCCGGTGGGCGGCGACCTCCGAGAAGGCGAGCCCGCGCTGGCTGAGCAGGGCGACGATCCGCTCGGCAGGCAGGCCCGAGACGGTCACCACCTCACGGCCGGTGGCGCTGACGGTGGCCCCGGCGTTGGCCAGCAGCGTCATCGCCTCCGTGCGCTGCGCGGTGCGCACCACCACCCGGTCGCCCGAGGCGGCGGCCAGCAGGTCGCGGACGCTGGTGTCGGCGACCAGCCGGCCGCGGCCGATGGCCACCAGATGGTCGGCGCTCCCCTCCAGCTCGCTCATCAGGTGGCTGGACACCAGCACGGCCCGACCGTCGGCGGCCAGCGAACGCAGAAGGCCGCGAATCCAGACGATCCCCTGGGGGTCGAGCCCGTTGACCGGCTCGTCGAGCACCAGCACCGGCGGGTCGCCGAGGAGGGCGCCGGCCAGCCCGAGACGCTGGCGCATGCCCAGCGAGAGCGCGCCGGCCCGCCGGCCGGCCACCGGGCCCAGGCCGACGAGCTCGACCACCTCCTCCACCCGGCCGCGGGGCAGGCCGGCCGCCCGGGCCATCCACAGCAGATGGTCGCGGGCCCGCCGGCCGGGGTGGACGGCGCCGGCGTCCAGCAGCGCCCCGACCACCCGCAGCGGGGAGGGCAGACTCCGGTACTGCTGGCCGCCGACCAGGGCCGCGCCCTCGTCCGGGGCGTCGAGGCCGAGGATCATGCGCATGGTGGTCGACTTGCCGGCGCCGTTCGGCCCCACGAAGGCGGTGACCTCGCCCGGGGCGACGGTGAAGGAGAGGCCGTCAACGGCGACCGTCCGCCCGTAGCGCTTGCGCAGGTCCCGCAGCTCGATGGTGGTGCTCATGGGCCAAGGCTACGAGGCGGAGACGGCGGCGTCGTCCTGCCAGGGAGCCGTCCTGACCTCCTCAGCCACAGGGACCCGGCGCCCCGGCCGGTCCCTCCCCCGAGGGACGCCGAAGTGCCCGGCCAGGGGTGACGCCAGGCGGCCCGGTTGGCGGGACAATGGAGCGGTGAGCCAGGCGAGCGCCGTCCTCGACCGCTGGCCGCCGGCCGGCGGCGCGCTCCTCGGGCTGCTCGCCGTCGCCGAGGTGGCCGCCGACGGCGACGGCTCCCCAGCCGACCTGCCCGCCGTGCTGCTGCTGGCCGTGGGGTCGACGGTGCCGCTGGCCGGCGCCCGCCGCCACCTCCCGGCCGCGGCCGCGACCATCACCGCCGCCACCCTCCTGACCCTGGCCACTGGCCACCGTCCCACCCTAGGCGGCCTCGTCGCCCAGCTGGCCGTGGCTGTGGCCGTGGCCGGAACGGCCGCCCGGAGGGCCCGCAGCCGGACGGCCGTGCGGGCGGCGTCACGGCAGGCCATGGAGGCCACCCTGCTGGAGCACGCCACCCGCGGGGAGCGGGCTCGGATCGCCCGTGAGCTGCACGACGTCGTCGCCCACCACATCTCCATGATCGCCGTCCAGACCGAGATCGCCCGCCTGGCCACGCCGGGCATGCCCGCCCAGGGGGCCGAGCGGCTGGCCGCCATCGGCGACACCGCCCGGACGGCTCTGAACGAGATGCGCCGGCTGCTGGGGCTGCTGCGCGAGGACGCCGGCGCCGAGCCGAGCCGGGAGCCCCAGCCGGGCCTCGAGCAGCTCAACCAGCTGATCGACCAGGCCAGGGAGGCCGGCGGGGCCAGCACCCGGCTGATCGTCCGCGGCGGCGTGGCCCCGCTGAGCCCGGGGATCGAGCTCACCGCCTACCGGATCGTCCAGGAGGCGCTGACCAACGCCCGCCGGCACGCCCCCGGCGCGGCCGTGGACGTCGAGCTCCACTACCTCGACGACGTCCTGCGCCTGCGGGTGCGCGACAACGGCCCGGGGCCGCCCGGCCAGGGCGCGGCGGCCGGCCACGGGCTGCTCGGCGGGGCCGCCTGCCAAGGCCGCGGCGGCCGGCCACGGGCTGCTCGGCATGCGCGAGCGGGCCGCCTTGGTCGGCGGCCGGCTCCGCACCGGGGCCGCGCCGGCCACCGGCTTCTTGGTCGAGGCCGAGCTCCCCATCGGCGAGGAGGCCGGATGAGCGCCCGGCCAGGGATCCGCATCGTGGTCGTCGACGACCAGGAGGTGGTCCGGGCCGGGTTCGGCATGCTGCTGGCCACCCAGCCGGACTTCACCGTGGTCGGGAGCGCGGCCGACGGCGCCGAGGCGGTCCGGGTCTGCCGTCAGCACCGTCCCGACGTGGTGCTCATGGACGTGCGGATGCCGGTGATGGACGGCATCGAGGCCACCCGCCGGATCACCGCCGGAGCCGACGGCGGCGACCGGCCCCGGGTCCTCGTGCTGACCACCTTCGACCTCGACGAGCACGTCTACGACGCGCTCGGGGCCGGGGCCAGCGGCTTCCTGCTCAAGGCGGTGACCGCCGACCGGCTGTTCGACGCCGTGCGGGTGGTCGCCGCCGGCGAGGCGCTGCTGGCCCCGACGGTCACCCGCCGCCTCATCACCGAGTTCGCCCGGCTCCGGCCCCGGTCGTCCCCCGGCTCGGCCGCCCTGGCCACCCTGACCCCCCGGGAGACCGAGGTGCTGCGCCTGCTCGCCGAGGGCCTGTCCAACACCGAGATCGCCACCCGCCTGGTGGTGAGCGAGGAGACGGTCAAGACCCACGTCCGCCGCATCCTGGCCAAGCTCGGCCTCCGCGACCGCACCCAGGCCGTGGTCACCGCCTACGAGTCCGGCCTGGTGGTTCCCGGCGACCGCTAGCGCCGCCGCCCAGCGGATCAGGCCTGGTCTTCCGGGGGCTTGGCGTAGGCGGTCGGGGGGCGGCCGACGGCGGAGCGGAAGTCGCGGGCGAAGTGGGCCTGGTCGAAGTAGCCGAGGTCGCGGGCGAGGAAGCCCAGGTCGACGTGGTCGCCCTGGTCGAGGCGCTCGACCGCCTCGTGGAGGCGGGAGCGCTGGATGACCCATTTGGGGGTGACGCCGACGTAGGTGGCGAACAGGCGCTGGAGGCGGCGGATGCCGATGCCGGTGCGGTCGGTGAGGTGCTTGACCTGGGTGATGTCGCGGTCGGCCATGATCTGGTCGACCACCTGGTTGACGGCGGCGACGTTCGGGTCGGGGGCGGGGAGGCGGGCCAGCAGGAACGCCTCGGCGGTGGCGGCCAGCTCCGGGTCGCCGGGGGCGGCCAGGAGGTCGGCGACCAGGTCGTCGCCGGCGGGGCCGAACACCTCGGCCACGGCGGCCCGGCGGTCGGTCAGGGTGGAGACGGGGGCGCCCAGGAAGGGCTGGAAGCCGGCCGGCCGGAACTTGACCCCGAAGGCGCGGCCCTCGCCCTCCAGCTCGCGGGTGAAGCGCCCGGTGAGCACGCCCATGATCCCCGAGCGGTCCCGCTCGGCGACCAGGTGCACCGACGGGTGGGGCAGGGTGTGCTGGGTGTGGGGGTCGCGGCCCCTGAGGTCCCAGCGGACCGTCCAGTAGTGCTCGACCAGGCCGGCCAGGGCCGTGCCGGGCCGGGAGCGGGTGACCTCGAAGCTCCGCCGCCCGGCGCGCAGGCCGAGCACGCCCCTCGGCTCCTCCTCGATCGCTCCCATCCGCCGAACCCCCCGCCGCGCCCGGCGACGGCCGGCGCCGTCGCGTTTCTACAAGCCTTCCCAGCATCGCCTGGGGGACACTGGCCGCGGAGGTGATCGAGACGATGACGGCAACGACCGGCAAGGCCACCGGGAGCTTCACGATCAAGGGCTGGGACGAGCAGCCCTACGCCGAGGCCGAAGGGGCCCCCAAGCTCACCCACGCCCGCGTCACCACCGGCTACACCGGCGACCTGGAGGGCGAGGGCAGCTACGGGCTGCTGATGGTCTACCACCAGGCCGACGCCACCTACACCGGCTACGAGCGCTTCTCCGGGACCCTGGGCGGCCGGGAGGGCAGCTTCGTGCTCCGGCTCGAGGGCGGGTTCCAGGACGGCGCGGCCCGGACGACCTGGACGGTGGTCGAGGGGACCGGCACCGGCGACCTGACCGGCCTGCGGGGCGAGGGCGGCTACCTGGCCAGGCAGGGCGAGGCCGAGGTCGCCTACGAGCTGCGCTGGTCGCTGGGCTGACCCCGGCCCCGGGCGTCCCGGGGGCCGGCTCCTGGTAGCGTCTGCTCCGGGGTGAGCGGATGCGCAAGTACATCATCATGGGCGTGCAGGGCAGCGGCAAAGGCACCCAGGCCAAGCTGCTGGCCGACGCGCTCGACCTGGAGCACATCAGCGTCGGCGACATCCTCCGCTGGAACGTCGAGCACCACACCAAGCTGGGCGCGCAGGTCAGGCGGATCGTGGCCGCCGGCGAGCTGGTCGGTGACGACCTGGTCGAGGAGGTCGTCCGGCGGCGGCTGGACGAGCACGACTGGAACTACGGCTTCATCGTCGACGGCTTCCCCCGCAACCAGCCCCAGGCCCGGTTCTTCCTGGAGAGCTACGACCTCGACGCCGTGATCCTGCTCGACCTGCCCGACAGCCTGGTCGAGCGGCGCGTGCTCAGCCGCCGGCTGTGCTCGCGCTGCGGGCTCGACTACAACCTGATCTCCTCCCGCCCGGCCGTGGCCGACGTCTGCGACGTGTGCGGCGGCCGGCTGGTGCCCCGCGACGACGACACCGCCGAGGCGCTCAGGGCCCGGCTGCGCGACTACCACGCCAAGACCCGGCCGGTGCTGGAGCTGTTCCGGGCCAAGGAGGTCGTGCTCGAGGTCGACGCCAGCCAGCCGGCGGCC
>CALGFH010000122.1 GCA_937881255.1 uncultured Actinomycetes bacterium | reverse complement strand
CAGGGTGCCCTCCAGGTCGATGGCCAGCTGGTCGCGCAGGGTGTACAGCTGGATGCTGATCTGGTCGGGCGGGACCCGGTCTCGTCCGCGACCCTTGGCGCCGGCGTCGTTGGCGAGGGCGGGGGCGGCCAGGGCCCCGGAGGCGCCGAGGGCCGCGGCGGTGGCGGCGGCGGTGCGCAGGAACCCCCGGCGGCTGGTCCGACCCAGCTCCTCACGACCGGCGGTGTCGTCAGCGTCTGTGCTCATGCAACCTCCCGCTCCACCCAGGGCCAGCTGGAAGAACCCTCGCCATCCGAGCCTAACGCCCAGAATCGAGCAAAGCTAGACCAATCGGCTCAGCCGGCAACGCGGGCGTGGCTGACGGCCCATTCCAGGGCGTAGTCGGCGACCTCTTCCCAGCCGTCCTTGGAGGGCAGCAGGTGCGGACCCTCGAACTCCACGACCTCGGTGACCGTGTTCGACTTGTAGTGCTTGGCGTTGGAGCGCTGCACCGAGGGCGGCATGAGGTGGTCCTGGCTGCCGGAGATGAACAGCAGCGGCGCCCGCTGGTCGTTGTCGTAGTTGACGTAGGTGTCCTGGTGGCCGGGCTCCAGGGTGGCCAGGGCGCTGCCCCACAGGACCCGCACCGACCCCGGGATGTGGTAGCGCTCGTACAGCTGCCGGGAGCGCTCCTCAGTGAAGGTGTTACAGAAGGCGTAGTGCCACTGCTCGAAGGTGAAGCCGGCGGCCTTCTTGCGCCCGACGGTCCGCAGGACCGGGAAGGTCGACTTGAGCTGCGACAGCGGCACCACGGGCACGCCCTCGGTGGGGGCCGAGTCCATGACGACGCCGACCGCGCCGTAGCCGCGATCCAGCATGAGCTGGGTGAAGACCCCACCGGCGGAATGGCCCATCAGGATCGGCGGCCGCTCCAGCCCGCCGATCACCTCGGTGAGGTGGTCGATGACGCCGTGCACGGTCAGGTTCTCGATCGGGGTCGGGTCGGCACGCAGGGCCTCGACCTCGACCTCGAAGCCGGGATAGGCCGGGGCCAGGACCCGGTAGCCCTTGGCCTGGTAGTAGCTGATCCACTCCTCCCAGCTCCGCGGGGTCACCCAGAAGCCGTGGATCAGCACGATGGTGTCAGGGGCAGTCGGGTCGCTGATGGTCATTGCGTCTCCTTCCCCCGAACGTAGTGAGTTTGACCGACAACTCACCGTGCGGGGTACGCTAGCACGGTGAGTCCAGAAAGCAAACCAACCCGCCGGGTGTGTTCCATCACCGACGCCCTCTCGATCGTCGGGGACCGCTACGCCCTGCTGGTTGTCCGCGAGCTGCGCTACGGCCTGACCCGCTTCCAGGACATCGCCGCCGGCACCGGCGCCCCCCGCGACGTGCTCACCGCCCGGCTGCGCAAGCTCGAACAGGCGGGCGTGATCGAGCGCCGCCTCTACCGCGAGCACCCGCCGCGCCACGAGTACCTGCTCACCGACGCCGGCAGGGAGCTCCAGCCGATCCTGCTGGCCCTCAAGGAGTGGGGCGACCACCACTGCAACCCCGGCGCCGAGCCGATCGTCTTCCAGCACACCTGCGGCGCCGACTTCCACCCCCTGACCGTCTGCGCGGCCTGCCGGGGGCCCCTGCGGGACGGCGACCTGACCGTCACCGGGGGCACCCACCCGGTCCAGGCGACCATGTGACGCTCGCTCAGATGAACGAGTGCTGCCGCAGCCAGCGCATGGCGATCGCGCCCCAGACCGGCGGGAGGAAGTAGGTGACCACCCGGAAGGCGATCGCCGTGGACATCGCGGCGGCGCTGGGAACTCCGAAGGCGACGAGCCCGGCCGTGTAGGCGGCCTCGGCGACCCCCATGCCGCCGGGCACGGGCATGAACCCCGCGAACAGGCTGGCAACGGTGTTCACCAGGAGCAGCTGCGCCATGGTGGCGTGGTGCCCGAACGCCTGGAGGCAGAGCCCGAGAATGATCGCCTGGAGCAGTTGCGCTCCCAGGTTGCCCGCGAAGATCATCCCGACCCTGGCCGGCGAGCGCAGGACGCGCAGCGCCGTCAGGGCCGACGAGGCCTGCGAGCGGAGCATCGCACGGTACCTGGGGAGGGCACCGGTGACCGCCGTCCGGTACTTCGGTACCGCCAGCGTGACGATCACGCCGGCCACCACCAGGGCCGCGGTCAGGATCAGCAGGGGAAATCCGTCGGACGAGGACGAGTCGCTCGGCGAGGCCGTCGAGGTCGCGACGTTCCCGCTCAGGTCCAGGGACGCCAGCCCCGACAGGCTGATCACCAGGATGAGCAGGACCTGGGTGATGAACCCGCAGACGCTGGCGATCACCCCGATGGAGATCGCGGCCCCGCCCTCGATGCCGTTGCGTCCGAAGAAGCGGATGTCGAGGGCGAGCCTGGCGGCCGAGCTCGGCACGGCCAGCGCGATGAACTGGATGGCGTACTCCAGCATGAGGACGGGCCCGAACCGCAGGGGCCGGAACGAGGCGCCGATGGTGGCGATGGCCTGCGCCACCGGGACCACGGGCGAGAGCGCCAACGCCACGGCCAGCCACCCGAGATCCGCCGCCCTGAACTCGTCGATCAGGTTGTCGAGCCCGACCTCCGCCAGCGAGGAGATGAGCGCGTAGGCGACCAGCGCGATCAGGGCGGCCACGCCGAGCGACCGGAGCGACACCCGCCGCAGCTGCGCGAGCTTGGGAAGCTCGACCCCGGACGCCGCGGCGCAGGCCGTCCGCAGGTCCTCGAAATCCCAGTCCTGGGCGGCGACCGCGTGCCGGGTCTGGCGTTCGGCCACCGCGGGCTGCAGGAGGGGCAGCACCTGCTGGAGGCCGTCGCTCCCCAACCCGGCCAGGGCGGCCGAGGCGGCTCGTTCCGGCCCCGCCGCCAGCGCGGTCGCCACCAGGGCCTGGGCGCGGTCGGTGGCGGTGTCGGCGTCGTCGGCGGCCACCACCTCCGCGCCCCCGAAGTCCCCGAACGCGGGTGTCCCGTCGGGCCGGACCACGATCCGGGAGGCATCCAGCCGCCGATGTGCGACCCCGAGGGCGTGGAGCCGGGCGGCGTTGCGCCAGATGCCGTCCAGGAGCTCCTCGCCGACCTCGTGCGGCTCAAGGGCGCGCAGCGGGCGGCCGCTCGCCTCGGTCACCAGCAGCGCGTCACGCTGGGATGCCATCCCCGCCGCCACCACCGGGAGCACCGCGACCCCGCCCCGCTCGGCCAGCAGCGTCACGAAGGCCTCGTGCTCGACCTGCTCGCGCCGGCCCCGCACGAGGTGCGGCGTGTCGCCCCGGTACCACAGCGACGACCAGGCGGCGGCGAGCAGCTGGCCATCCCAGGCGTCCCGGCCATAGATCTTCACCTGCAGCGAGCGCCCCTGCCGGTCCTGGGCGGTGGCGATGGCCACCCCGCGGGGCTCCAGCGGCGCCTGCCGGAGCCCGGTCGCTTCGACCCCCAGCTCGGCCAGGGCGTCGGCGACCTGGTCGAGGGTGAGGCGACCCGCCGGAGAGCCGAACAGCAGGTGGACGATGGCAGCCGATCCGATCCCGACCGCGAACGCGGCGACCGTCCCGATGGGGAGGCTGGTCTCCAGCGCGATCGCGGCGACCGCTCCGATGCCGACCACCGCCCGCCCCACGTACCGCATCGGCCGCGCCATGAACGGGGAGGCGACGACGACCACCGCGGTGGCCAGCGCCAGCCGCACCGCCACGTAGACAGGGGGCGAGCCGGAGCTGGCGATCGCCCTGAGGCTGTCCGACCAGTCGGTCCCGGCGAGCCGTCCGGCAACCAGCGCGACCCCGACCGCGAGCGCCCCCGCGAGCACCTCTTCGAACAGCAGGCGTTTGCGTCCGCGGCCCGAGAGCGCCAAGGCGACCAGCACCAGCGTCCAGAGGATCAGCAGGTCGTTGGCGATCTCCCAGAACCAGCCGAACAGCCCGGGGAAGCTCCTGATCAGGCCCGTCACCAGCGAGTCGATCGAGGTGGGACCGGGCGCCGGGAAGCTCAGCACCAGGACCGAGACCACGGCGAGGGCCAGCAGCACCACGTCGGTCGGGCGCCGGGACCGAGGGGCGTCGCCGGCCGACGAGAACAGGCGGATGTCGCGGCGCCAGGCGTGAGCCACCGACCGAGCCGGACGGTCGGAACCCGTTGGCGCGACGGCGTCCTCTGGCTGCGTCTCCGTCACCGGCCCTCCTCCCTCGCCGCCCAGGCCTCAGGCCGCGGGAGGGAGCCTATGCCACGCCCAGCCCTCCGTCAGGCCACAAGCGACGCTCCGACCGCACTCATCCCTTTCTGGGTGATGTTGCCCCAGCCGCCGCACGGAACGATGAGGGCACCACGCCCGACGGGAAGCGCATGGGCCAAGCCCAAAGGTCGGCGGTCGAGACCGCTTCTGGCAGACAGGGGTGGATGCCATGAACGCCATGGTCACCGTCCCCTGCGAGTTCGGCTCCTTCGGCCACGACTGCCGGGCCGACACGGCCCGGTTCGTCTAGAGGCGATGCTCCACCTGCGCATCATCACGCCGCCGGAGCTCACGGCGGCGGTGCTCCGGAAGCTGGCCGACGATCCCGGCGTCACCCACGTCACCGCGGACCTGGGCGCTGCCACCGAGCCTCCCGGTGACCTGGTCTCGTGTGATGTCGTCCGGGCGTCGGTGAACCCGCTGATCCGACGCCTCAGGTCGGCCGGGGTGGCCGAACGTGGTGGGATCGCCATGACCGCCGAGCTGGAGGCGGTCGTCTCCACCGCGGCCGACCGCGCCCAGGCCGAGATCCTCACCCCCGAGATCGACACGGTCGTGTGGGAGGTCTCGGCTCGGAGCGGCGATCGCGGTGGTCACCAACAACCCGGTGCTGATCGTGGGGGCGATGATCGTCTCCCCCGACTATGGTCCGATGGCCGCGCTGTCGGTGGCCGCGGTCAACCGGGCCTACGGGCAGGCCTGGCAGTCGTTCCGGGCCCTGGCGGTGGGCTTCCCGATGGCCGCCCTCGCCGCCGGCGCGGTGGTGGGGGTGCTGGTGTCGATCACCACCATTCCGGCGGCGTCCAACGTGGGTGTGGCCGTGGCCATGGGCAACCTGTCGAGGCGGGCAAGTCCCTGTCGATCCTGCTCGTCAACCTGGTAGGGCTCCTGATCGGCGGGGTGTTGACGCTGCTCGTCACCCGGGTGTGGGCACGCCGGATCGAGGCGGGCCGGGTGCCGTTGTTCCCGGGCGGGTTGGGGGCCACCGAACGTTCGCCCGAAGAAACCGGCATACGGGCACGGGCGTTACATTGCCGGCCGTTTGTAACGGGACGCGGCGGGCGCGCGTTTCCAGTTGGGGGGTGGGGGGCAGGTAGGCCCCCGTGGGCAAACCGAGGGCTATCCAAGGAGCACCAGAGATGCGTCGCATGTTGTCGGCTGCCTGCGTCGCGGTGGCGGCCGCCTTCGCGGTGGCGGCGGCGCCGGCACATGCCGCGATCGACCAGCCCATCGCGGTCTGGCAGATGAACGAGGCGCCGGGGTCCCGGACCATGGTGGACAGCAGCGGCCAC
>CALGFH010000121.1 GCA_937881255.1 uncultured Actinomycetes bacterium | reverse complement strand
CCAGCTTGTACCAGCGGTCCGAGCGCAGGTGGCTGCGGGCGTACAGCTTGCCGAACAGGACCGTCGGCGGGTCGCCGGCCACCTTGATCCGAAGCGGGGTCGAGCCGGCCGAGCCGGAGAGCCCGAACGGCTTGACCTCGTCGATCTCGAGGCCCAGCTGGTCGGCCAGGGCGCGGCGGATGGCCTGGCCGCGGGCCCCGCCGACGTCCAGGTGGGCGCCGCTGCCCCGCCGGTAGCTGATCGGGAAGACCTCGTTGGGCGCGAACCAGCGGTAGGCCAGCAGGGGGATGGTGACCCCGAGGGCCGCCCCGACGAGCACGTCGCTGGGCCCGTCGGCGCCAAGGGCCATCCGGCCGATGGCGGTCAGCGTGACCAGCGCCGTCACCACCCACTTGCCGGTGTTGCGCCAGCGGCCCTCGGGCACCAGCGTGTACAGGATCGTGACCAGCCCGACGGCGAAGAAGGTGACGTGCAGGGACGGCATGGCCCAGCCGCCCCAGCCCTCCCGGATCTCGGCCCCGAACGGCCGCGGCCGCTGGGTGACGGGGCCGAGGATGGTCCCGCCGGCGTTCACGAGCAGGTTGACCAGCACCAGCCAGATGATCAGGTGCCGGAACCGGCGAAGGACCAGCAGCACGACGATCAGCCCGTAGGAGACGCCGTTCAGCACCCACCAGGAGCTGATGGCGGCCAGCCCGCGCATCACCGCCTCGAAGCCGGGCAGGTCCACCCCGCCCAGCCAGCCGACCACGGCGGCGTCGAAGACGGCCACGTCGACGGCGAAGCCTTTCAGCCCGCCCGCGAAGACCCCGATGGCCAACACTATCAGCACGAGCGTGGCCACCAGCCACCTGACCCCGCTGGTCTGGAGGTGGTGGGGCAGCGGCGGCGGCTCCCCGCTCGGCCGCCGGCGCCGAGGCCGGGCGGCCTCCCGTGCCGCGGGGTGGGGCCCGGCCGTCCGGGTGGACCGTTCGGCTGGCGCGTCCATCAGGGTCCTCCCGCTGGCATCGCTGGCCAGGCACCAAGCGCCCGGCAGAAGGACCATCGGCGCTGCCGCGCCCCGTTGTCAAGGCACCCGGGCGGCCGGGGCCCGCTGCGAGCTCCGGCCGCCCAGGTGACGGCTCAGCGGCGCAGGTCGACCGTCTCGGAGTCGGTCTCGCTACCGCAGACTCTTGTGCCGCAGGCGAAGATCTCGGCGCTGACGACGGCGATGCCTTGCTTGAAGGTCTTACCTGGACTCGCCAGGACGCGCACGACGACCTGCTCACCCGATCCGGTGCAGCCGACGGTCTCGAAGCCCGAGCCCCGAGCGACACCGGACCCGGCCTTCTGGGTGACGCTGACGAAGACCTCCGCCGTGCTGGTGCCGCTGCAGGTGACCTCCAACGTGACGTCCACCGCGGCCCCCCGCGCGACCAGCGTCGCCGACTCGACCTGGACGTCCAGGAACAGCCCTCCGGATGAGAAGGCAACCGCTGGACCGGACGGGGCGAACAGCGCGAACGAGCCGGCGGCGAGGAGGACCGCCACCGCGGTGAGGACAAGTTTCGTTCTATAGCCGGTTCTCATCAGATTCCCTTCCTCGGGCGGGTGTGGGACGGAATACGGGCATCGGCGCGCCACGGGGCGCCGGCAGGACCACGCCGGCCAGCAGCATCACGGTGAGCACCACCGCCGGCAGGTGCCAGACGAAGTCGAAGCCGCTGTGGACGGCGAACGCGCCCGCCGCAGCGACGGCACCGGCCCATGGCCATGGCCCGGCGGCGGTGGCGCGCGCACGCCACAGCAGCCTGGCCAACGCGACCAGCAGGACCGCCAGCAGCGCCACGCCGACCAGGCCGAGGTCGGCCGCGACCTGGAGGTATTCGTTGTGGACGTAGCTGAAGTAGCGGGTGCCACCATCTGGCCCCTCCCATCGAAGCTGTGTGTGACCTGGTCCGGCGCCGCCGAGCGGGTGGTCCGCCACCACCTGGGTCGCGGCCCGCAGCGCCTCGGACCGTTCCGGCGAGGCCAGGGTCGCCCTGGAGTCGACGACCTTCCGCCACGCCTCGCCGCTGCTGAGGGCGGCCACGGCGCCGAGGCCGCCGAGCAGCAGGACGACCCCGGCGACGAGCGCCACCCCTCGCCGTCCGCCCGCCCCGGGCTCGGTGTCGGTCCCCGGCCTGGCGGCGACCGCCACGCCCACGGCCAGGGCCAGGCCGGCGGCGAGACCGGCCACGGCCACCAGCGGCCGGGGCTGGCCGGCGGCCAGCATCGACGGCACCAGGCCGGCCAGGGCCACCAGGGCGCCGGCGCAGGGACCGGCCGCGACCCGCAGGACCCGGCCCGGCCCCTCCAGCGCGGCCAGCACGACCAGCCCGGCCAGCAGCCCGATGGCGCCGGCCCGGCTCATGGTCGCCGCCGCCCCGGCCAGCAGGCCGGTGACCGCGACCACCAGCGGAACAGACCTCGGCGCTCCGGCCAGGCGGGCCAGCCCGACCAGGGCGACCGGCACCAGCACGGCGGCGGTCGCGTTCGGGTAGCTCAGGGTGCCCGAGGCCCGCCAGATCCCGTCTCCCTCCCAGGTCAGGGAGCCGACCCGCCAGGCAACCCCGACCCAGCCGGTCAGGGCCACCACCAGGCAGGTCCCGATGACCCCGATCAGCAGGACGTCGCGGTCCTCGCGCCCGAGCCGGCGGCAGACCGCCAGCACGGCCACCAGCCCGGCCAGCAGCAGCGCCAGCCCGGCGGCGCCGGCCACCGGCTGGCCGAGCAGGACGGCGTCGAGCAGCGCCCAGCCGGCCAGCGCCGCCGCCGGCACCAGCGGCAGGCGCCGGAGGTCGTCCCGGGTGAGCGGCCAGGCGACCAGCGCGAGCAGGGTCGCGGCGGCCACCAGCAGGCCGAGGAGGCGCTGGGCCGGCCCGTAGTAGGCGCCCTGGCCGAGCAGCCCGACGGCCATCGCCACCAGGAGCAGCAGCCCGGCCCAGGAGGTGGCCTGGCCCGGCGGCGCCCGGTCCTCCCCGGCGCCGGGGCCCCCGGTCGCGACGCGACTCGTGCCCACTGCCACGTTGCCACCTCTCGGCGGGCCGGACGGTTACGACCAGTTCAGGTAGCGATGCCCGTTCAACGGCGTTGGAGCATAGCTGCGCCGAACGCAGGGAACAAGGAGTAGGCGACGAATCGACGCATAACGATTAGGACTCGCTAGCTGGGAAAACGTTCGCCGGACCGCCGGCTCAGCCGGTGAGCCGGTCGATCGCCCGCAGGACCCGCTTCTCCGACACCGGGTGGGCGGTGCCGAGGGACTGGGCGAAGTAGCTGACCCGCAGCTCCTCCAGCATCCAGCGGACCTCGGCCAGGGCGGCCGGGTCGGGGCGGGTGGCCGCTGGCCGGTCGGCGGCCCGCCGCCAGGCGTCGGTGACCCGGTCGACGCTCTCCATGCGGTCGGCGTCGGCGGCCAGGTCGCCGGGCAGCCGGTCGAGGCGCTGGGCCATGGCCCGCACGTAGCGGAGCACGTCGGGCAGCCGGCGGCGGCCGGTCGCGGTCACCCAGCCCGGGTAGACGAGGTCGTCCAGCTGGGCCCGGAGGTCGTCGGCGGCCGGGCCGAAGGCCGGGTTGGCCAGCTCGGCCAGGCGGCCCTCGACCTCGCCGGTCACGGCCAGGACCCGCTCGACCGCCGAGACCACCTCCAGGGTGGCGCCGGCCAGCCCGCCCCGGACGGCCTCGAGCAGCCGCCGGAACCCGGCCTCGTCCCAGGCCGGGCCGCCGTTGGCGGCGATCAGGTCGTCGGCGGCCGCGGCCAGGCAGTCGGCGAACAGGTCGGTGGCGCTGCCGTGCCGGTAGCGGCTCAGGGTGAGCTTGGCCTGGTTGCTCTGGCGGCCGAGCACGAACCTCACCGGGGAGGGGATCGAGCCCAGGAGCAGCCGGCGGGTGCCGGCCCACATGGCCGCAGCCTGCTCGGCCTCGGTCTCCAGCAGCCGCACGGCCACCGCATCACCCTCGTCGACCAGGGCCGGGAAGCCCTTGATGGCACGGTCGCCGCGCCGCTCCTCCACCACCCGGGGCAGGGTGCCGAGGTCCCAGGTGGCGACCCGGTCGCGCTCCAGGCCGGGCGCGGCGGCGGCGATGGCGGCCCGCATCCGCGGGGCCAGCCGCTGCTTGAGCTGGGCCAGGTCTTTGCCCTCGCCCACCACCCGGGCCGGGCCGCGGCCGCGGCGGCCCGCCGCCCGCCCGGCCGGGCGGTCGACCACCCGGAAGGTCATGCGCAGGTGGTCGGGCACCTTGGCCAGGTCGAACGCCTCGGGCGGGACCTCGACCGGCCCGGCCCGCTCCAGCTCGCGTCCGAGCGCCTCCAGCAGGGGACCGTCGGCCGGGCCGATCCGCGACAGGGCCGAGGTGGCCCAGTTGGGCGCGGGGATGAAGCTGCGCCGGATCGCCTTGGGCAGCGAGCGGATCAGCTCGGTCACCAGCTCCTGGCGCAGCCCCGGGACCTGCCAGTCGAAGCCGTCCGGCTCGATCTGGTTGAGCACGGCCAGGGGGACGTGGACGGTGACGCCGTCGGCGTCGCTGCCCGGCTCGAACTGGTAGCTCAGGCGCAGCCGGTGGCCACCCTGGTGCCAGGTGTCGGGGTAGTCGCCGGCGTCGGGGGCGTCGGCCGCCTCCTCGATCAGCATCGACCGCTCGAAGTCGAGCAGGTCGGGCCGGTCCTGGCGGGCCTGTTTCCACCAGGCGTCGAAGTGGCGGGCCGAGACGACCTCGCCGGGGATGCGCCGGTCGTAGAAGTCGAACAGGGTGTGGTCGTCGACCAGGATGTCGCGGCGGCGGGCCCGGTGCTCCAGCTCCTCGACCTCCTCCAGCAGCCGCCGGTTGCGGGCGAAGAACTCGTGCGAGGTCTCCCAGTCGCCCTCGACCAGGGCGTGGCGCAGGAACAGCTCGCGGGCCACCCCCGGGTCGACCCGGGCGTAGTTGACCTGCCGGTCGGTCACGATCGGGACCCCGTACAGGGTGACCCGCTCGGTCGCCATCACCGCCCCCCGCGACCGCGACCAGTGGGGCTCGGCGTAGCTCCGCTTGACCAGGTGGCCGGCCAGGGCCTCGGCCCACTCGGGCTCGATCCGGGCCGCCTCCCGCCCCCACAGCCGCGAGGTCTCGACCAGCTCGGCGGCCATCACCCACTGCGGCGGCTTCCGGGCCAGCGCGGAGCCGGGGAAGATGGCGAACCGGGTCCCCCGCGCCCCCAGGTACTCGCGGGTGTCGCCCTGCTTGAGCCCGATGTGGCTGAGCAGCCCGGCCAGCAGGGCGGTGTGGACGCGGTCGGCGTCGGGGTCGTCCTGGGGCGGGTTGAGCCTGATCCCGAGGTCGCGGGCCACCGCCCGCAGCTGGCCGTGCAGGTCCTGCCACTCGCGCACCCGCAGGTAGTTGAGGAACTCTGCCCTACACCGCTTGCGGAACTGGTTCGAGGACAGCTCGGCCTGGCGTTCGTGCAGGTAGCGCCAGAGGTTGAGCCAGGTCAGGAAGTCGGAGCCCTTGTCGGCGAAGCGGCGGTGGAGCTCGTCGGCCCGCTCCTGCTTGTCGGCCGGGCGCTCCCGCGGGTCCTGGATGGACAGGGCGGCCACGATCACCAGCACCTCGCGGGCGCAGCCGAGCCGGCCCGCCTCCAGCAGCATCCGGGCCAGCCGCGGGTCGGCCGGGATCTGGGCCAGCTTGCGCCCCACCGGGGTCAGGCGCCCGCCGTCCAGGGCGCCCAGCTCCCCGAGGAGGTCGACCCCGGCCTTGACGCTGCGGGAGTCGGGCGGGTCGATGAAGGGGAACCGGGCGATGTCGCCCAGCCGCAGCGAGGTCATCTGGAGGATCACCGAGGCCAGGTTGGTGCGCAGGATCTCCGGCTCGGTGAACTCGGGCCGGGTCTCGAAGTCGTCCTCGCTGTAGAGCCGGATGCAGATGCCGTCGGAGGTGCGCCCGCAGCGGCCCTTGCGCTGGTTGGCCGAGGCCTGCGACACCGGCTCGATGGGCAGGCGCTGCACCTTGG
>CALGFH010000120.1 GCA_937881255.1 uncultured Actinomycetes bacterium | reverse complement strand
AGGCCACCCCCAAGAAGGACCTGGGCATGCTGGCCATGGCCTACGGCAACGTGTATGTGGCCAAGGTGGCCGTCGGCTCCAGCGACATGCAGACCGTCAAGGCTCTGCTGGAAGCCGAGGCCTATCCGGGGCCATCCCTGGTCATCGCCTACTCGACCTGCATCGCCCACGGCTTCGACATGGCCGGGTCGATGGCCCACATGCGCGACGCCGTGAAGTCCGGCCACTGGCCCCTGTACCGCTACCAGCCCGACGCCGAGCGCCCGTTCCACCTCGACTCCAAGCCACCGACGGTGCCCCTGCGGGAGTTCGCGACCTCCGAGGCCCGCTTCGCCATGCTGGCCCGTACCGCCCCCGAGGAGTTCGAACGGCTGATGGCCCTGGCCGAGGAAGACGCCCGCGAGCGCTGGCGCCACTACGAGCAGCTCGCCGGAGTCACCCGCGTCGCCCCGCACCTGCCCCTGCGGCCGATCGATCCGACAGAGCCGAGCGAAGAGGAGACGCCGTGACCGTCGACCTTCGCACCACCTACCTCGGGCTGGAGCTGCGCAGCCCACTGGTCGCCTCACCCTCGCCGCTGACCGGCGAGCTGGACGGCCTCAGGCGGCTGGAGGCGGCCGGGGTCGGGGCGGTGGTGCTGCCGTCGCTGTTCGAGGAGCAGCTGACCCACGACCAGCTGGAGCTGGACCGGCTGCTGGAGACGACCGCCGACCACGTCGGCGAGGCCCAGTCCTACTTCCCCGACCTCCAGGACTACAACACCGGCCCCTGGACCTACCTGGACCACATCACCCAGGCCAAGCGGGCCCTGTCAGTGCCGGTAATCGCCAGCCTCAACGGCATCACCCCCGGCGGCTGGGTCGGGCACGCCAAACGCATGCGCGACGCCGGCGCCGACGCCTTGGAGCTCAACCTCTACACCGTCGCCACCAATCCCCGGGTTGGGGCCGTCGAGCTGGAGGCCCGTTACCTGGACCTGGTCGCCGACGTGCGGGCCGCGGTGTCGATTCCGGTTGCGGTCAAGCTGAGCCCCTTCTTCACCGCCCTGGCCAACTTCGCCATGCGGGTCGAGGAGGCTGGTGCCGACGGGCTGGTCCTGTTCAACCGCTTCTACCAGCCCGACCTGGACCTGGACAGCCGCGACGTGGTGCCCCGGCTGGTGCTGTCGACCTCGGATGAGCTGCGCCTGCCGCTGCGCTGGATCGCCATCCTGTTCGGCCGGGTCGGGGTCTCGCTGGCCGCCACCACCGGGGTCCACACCGGGCTGGACGCGGCCAAGGTGCTGCTGGCCGGGGCGAACGTTGCCATGATGACCTCGGCCCTGCTGCGCAACGGCCCTGAGCACGTCGGGGTGGTCGAGCGGGAGCTGCGGACGGTCATGGCCGAGCACGACCACGACTCGGTGGCCCAGCTCCGCGGCAGCATGAGCCGCATGCACATGCCCGACCCAGCCGGCTACGAGCGGGCCAACTACGTCCGCACCCTCATGTCCTGGTCGAGCCGAGCCCAGGTGAGCCCCGGCCAGGCGACCACCGACGAGCCGGTCGGCTAGCAGCGGGCCGCACGACCCCCAGGGAAGGGGACCTTCGGCCGTTGGGCGGCCCTGGCCGCGGGCTGATGCTGGGTTCAAGGCCGGTGCAGCAGCACCGCCGTCGAAGGAGAGGACCCATGGTCACCTGCCCACGGTGCGGAAACGACGCCGAGTACCTCGCCGATGACGCCTTCGTCCTGATCCGCTGTGCGTTCTGCGGCGACGACATCGACGCCACCGACCTCGTCCCGGCGGATGACGCCCCGGCTGCCTGAGGAGGACGACATGCGCACCTGCGAGGTCATGAGCAGTCCGGTGGTGAGCGTCCCGCCGGACGCTCCGCTCAAGGACGTGGCCGCGACCCTGGTCGAGCACGGGATCAACGCCGTGCCGGTGGTCGACGCCAGCGACCGGCTCATCGGGATCGTGTCCGAGGCCGATCTCCTCTCGCTGGAGACCGGGCTGAGCCGGGGCCGCACCGGGTCGGGGCCCCGCACAGCCGGGGAGGTGATGCGCCAGTCGGTCTACACCCTCACCGGCGACACCGACGCCACCACCGCCGCCCGGCTGATGCTGCGCCACCGTCTCAAGTCCGTCCCGGTGGTCGCCGGGGAACGGGTGGTCGGCATGGTCGCCCGTCGCGACCTGCTGCGCCTGCTCGCCCGCAGCGACCACGACATCCAGGCCGACCTCGACCGTCGGCTCAAGGAGGAAATCCTGGCGCTCCAGCGGCTGACCGTTGGTGTCACCGGCGGCGTCGTCACCATCGACGCTGCCGCCGGCCCGCTCGCCCGCCAGCTGCTCGAGGGACTCGCCCGGACAGTTCCCGGCGTGGTCGAGATGCGCACCACCCGGCGGGGAGCCGATGGCGCCGATCCACCGAGGGGCATCAATGGTGACCGGTGACGGCCTGAAGGCGCGGCGGCGCGCCCGCGAGATCGTCGCCGACATGCGCTGGCGTGGCATGACCGTGCCATCGCTGTACGACCACATGGCCAGCGAGTTCGAGGATCTGGTCCGTAGCGGCGACTACGCGACCTGGATCGCGGCCAACCAGACGCCCGCACTACTGGGGCGAAGGCTCCATGTGGCCGGCCATCCCGGTCCCGTGCGGCTGGATCGGTCCGGTGTAGCGCGCGGGACTCCTCACGCTCGGCGGACCGCTCTTCGTTCATCTCGGCGTGGGCTCCCGCTGCCTGGTCCGGTTCCAGGGCGCTGAGCCGGCGGCGGGGGACCGCCTGCCAGATGGCCCTGGTGCTCAGGGCCGTACGGCTCCTGACGGTGGGCCCCATCCGGGGGAGGGTGGGGGCGGAAGAGATGAAGCGAGGAGAAGGGAGGCGAAATTCTGATGACCTCCTCGCTGACCGAACTTCGACCACCACCGACTCGCCCATCCCCGCCACCGACCCGCGTTACCAGGCGGCCGTCCGGAGGCTGGTATTGGGTGGCCGGGATCCTGGCCGTCCTCGGGCTCACGGCGGCCGTTGTCTGGGGCGCGGTGGGCACCATCACTGCACTCGACCGGGTCGACGACTTCGACCGCGTGAGGATCCCCGGGGCCATGACCGTGTTCGTGGCCGACCCCGGGACCCAGGTCGTCTACTACGAGGGCCCCGCCGAGCTCGCTCGGTACGCCGACCCCACCGCCACCGGCCGGAACGCCACCCGGTGGAACTCGGCGACCGATGCCACGATCGAGATGAGCTATGCCACCAACACCCCGACCTGGCAGCAGCTTCAGCTGCGGGTGACTGGGCCCGGCGGGGCAGTGGTGCCGGTCCGCACCTACCGCTCCACCGCGCGCTACGACGTCGACCCGGGGCAGCTCGGCCGGGCGGTGGCCAAGTTCGACGCCACGACCGCCGGGCCGTACCGGGTGTCCGCGGGCAGGGCCACCGGGGCCGGTGCGACGCTGGCTGTGGGCGACAACTTCGCCAGGACCATCGCCGTGACCGCCCTGGGCGCGGCCTCGCTTGGCCTGGCGACGGTGCTCGCGGCCGTGCTGATCGCCGTCGTCACCGACCGGGCCCGTTCCCGAACCACCGGGTGACGGCGACGCCACCCGCGGCGCTGTCAGCGACAGGCCGGCCACCGCGCCGGCCTGTCGGACACCGTGCTGCTGGTGGTGATCGCGCTGGCCCTGTACGTGGCGCTGCGACCAACCAGCCCCTCCATCACCACGATGGCCACCGGCCTCTGGCTGCTGGCGATCGCGATGTTCATCGCCGCCAACCCGGCCGTCGAGATGCTCGCGCTCAGCAACCAGTTCGCGGCCGCACCCGCGGAGGCGCAGCGTTCGGCGGCGGTGGCGGCCGGGCAGGCCCTCCTGGCCGGCTGGGAGGGAACCGCCTTCCACGTGGGCTATGTCCTCGGGCAGCTCGCCGGGATCATGATCGGCCTGGTCATGGTGAAGAGCCGGCAATTCGGTCGGGCGATCCCGTCCACGCTGATCGTCGGGAACCTGGTCGGCTTCGGGCTCTACCTGCCGACCGTGGGCGTGGCCATCTCGGCCTTCTCGGGTGTGATCCTGTGGGCCTGGTATCTGCTCATAGCGCGGAAGTTCCTGCAGCTCGCGGGCCCAATGGCCCATGTTCCGGAGCGGTCCGGCACCTAGTACTCCAGCCGCACTTGCCGTTCACGTCGCTGGTAGTGTGCTCGTCGCGCTCGGGCCTGATGGCGTCGGCGCCAGCGTGACCAGGCCAGCACCAAGCCAGGCTGGACCGGTGCTGTCCACACCAGGGCCACCAGTAAGCGGCGGACCTCGGGAACGGTCAGCGGGAGCAGGCCGAGCCGCTCGGTCAGGCCGCCGCGTCCCCCTTTGCGCGGTTGCTGCTGGTGGCCTTGGCGCGGGTGACGACCAGGAAGGCATGCGCCAACAACGCCAGGGTGACGTGCCGGTACCAGCCAGGCCAGCGGCGGACCTCGTAGTGGTCCAGGCCGACCTCGTTCTTGGCCTGCTGGAAGCCGTCCTCAATCGCCCACCGGGTCCCGGCCACCCGAACCAGCCCGACCAGCGAGGTGCTGGCCGGCCCGTAGCAGACGTAGAAGGCCAGCTCGCCGTCGCGGCGACTGCGCCGGACCAACAGCCATCGCTGCCA
>CALGFH010000119.1 GCA_937881255.1 uncultured Actinomycetes bacterium | reverse complement strand
CCCGACCGTCTCGCCGACCAGCCGACCACCGAGGGCCCGCCGCCACCCCGGCCCGGGGGACGCTGGCGGACGCCGCTGCGGCTGGTCGTGGCCGTGGTGTTCGTCGGCGTCATCGCCGTCGTCCTGGCCGGCCAGTGGCAGCAGGCCAGGCCGCTGCTGGGCCGGCTCTCGGTCCCGGTCGTGCTGGCCTCGTGGGCCTTGGTCCTGGCCGGGATCTACGCCACCTTCCGCTCCTGGCGGGCCGCCCTGGCCGACCTCGGCGGCAGCCTGCCCCACACCGGGGCCATGCGCGTCTTCTACCTGGGCCAGCTGGGCAAGTACCTGCCCGGGACCATCTGGCCGGCGCTCACCCAGATGCGGCTGGGCCGCGACTACCGGGTGCCGCCGCGGGCCTCGGGCGCGGCCGTGGTCGTGTTCATGCTCATGCTGATCGGCACCGGCCTGCTGATCGGGGTGCCGGTGATCCCGCTGCTGGGCCGGGACGCCGCCGACGAGTACCACTGGCTGGTCCTGGTCCTGCCCGTGCTGCTGGTCGCCCTGGCCCCGCCGGTGCTGAACCGGCTCATCGCCCGGGTCCTACGGGTGGCCCGGCGGCCGCCGATGCCGTCCCCACTGTCGGCCGGGGGCATCCTCCGGGTCGCCGGGTGGGCGATCGTCTCCTGGCTCCTGTACGGCGTCCACGTGTACCTGCTGGCCCGTCAGCTCGGGGCCGAGGGCGGGGCGCTGCTGTGGCTCCAGTGCACGGGCGCGTTCGCGGCCGCCTTCGCCAGCGGCCCGCTGCTGCTGATCGTGCCCGCCGGGGCCGGGGTGCGCGAGGCCGCCCTGCTGCTGCTGCTCGGCTCGACCGTCACCGCGCCGGTGGCGGCCGTGATCGCGGTCGTCTCCCGGCTGCTGTTCATCGTCGGCGACCTGGCCTGGGCGGGCGTCGCCGTGGTGGCCGCCCGGCGCGCCCTCAGGCCTCCCGGGCCTCTTCCTCCCGGACCGTCCTGACCTCGTCGGCCAGGGCCTTCCAGGCGACCCAGAGCACGGCCTCGATCCGGTCCCAGTCGTCGTCCAGCACCCCGACCTCGCGCTCGGCGGCGTGGTCGCGGATGGTCATGGCCTGGGCCCGGCGGCTGGCATGGGCCCAGAGGCGCTCGGCCGGGACCTGGTAGAGCTCGGCGGCCAGGGCGGCCAGGGCGTGCTCGAGATCGCCGGGCGGATGACGATCCCCCTCGCGGTGGACGATCCACCAGTCCAGCTCCAGGAAGGCGGCCCGCCTGGGGTCGAAGTGGACCTCGCTCACGGCCCGGATGGCCCCGTAGTAGCGCTCCAGGTAGGGGAGGGCGCGGCGGTAGTCGTCGTGCGAGGCGCCGACCTGGAAGACCGCCGCCGCCCGGGCGGCCAGCCCGGCCAGGGTCACCGCCCGCAGCGGCTGGAGGTGGAACTGGCCCTGGAGGAGGGCCACCAGCTGCCCGAACAGGGGCAGGCGGCGCCGGTCGTAGTAGGAGCGCCACATGGCCGTCTCCAGCCGGGCCACCTCGTCGGGGTCGAACACCCGGATGTCGGCCCGCCGCGGCCGGGCCAGCTCGGCGACCGCCCACCCGGCACCCCCGGCGGCGGCCGCGAGCAGCACCCACCCAGGCCGTCTCACGCCGGCAACCTACCCGACCGCGATTCCGGGGGACAATGGCCGGGTGCTGCTCGACGAGATCGCCGAGACGTCCGCCGCCGTCGCCGCCAGCTCCGCCCGCCTGGCCAAGGTGGAGCGGCTGGCGGCCTGCCTGCGGCGCCTGGAGCCGGGCGAGGTCCACCCGGCGGTGGCCTTCCTCTCCGGGGAGCTGCGGCAGCGCCAGATCGGGGTCGGCTGGGCGGCCCTGCGGGACGCGCCCGACCCGGCGCCCGACCCGTCCCTGACCGTGGCCGGGGTCGACGCCGCCTTCGAGCGGATCGGCCGGCTGGCCGGGCCCGGGTCGCAGGCCGAGCGGCGGCGGCTGGTGGCCGAGCTGTTCGGCCGGGCCACCGCGGCCGAGCAGCGGTTCCTGATCGGGCTGCTCTCGGGCGAGCTGCGCCAGGGGGCGCTGGAGGGGGTGATGGTCGAGGCCATCGCCAGGGCCGCCGGGGTGCCCGGGGCCGAGGTCCGGCGGGCCCTGATGCTGCGCGGGGCCCTGGGCCCGGTGGCCGAGGTCGCCCTGGCCTCGGGCGTGCCCGGGCTGCGCGAGTTCCACCTGGAGGTCGGCCGCCCCCTGCAGCCGATGCTGGCCTCGACCGCCACCAGCGTCGAGGCGGCCATGGAGCGGGTGGGGGAGGCGGCGGTCGAGTGGAAGCTCGACGGCGCCCGGGTCCAGGTCCACCGGGCCGGGACCGAGGTGGCCGTGTTCACCCGCACCCTGGACGACATCACCGCCCGGGTGCCCGAGGTGGTGGCGGCCGCCCTGGCCCTGCCCGTGGGCGCGGCCGTGCTCGACGGCGAGGTCATCGCCCTCCAGCCGGGCGGGCGGCCCCACCCGTTCCAGGTCACGGCCAGCCGGGTCGGGAGCCGCCTGGAGGTGGCGCGGCTGGCCGCCACCCTGCCCCTCACCGCCTTCCTGTTCGACCTGCTCCACCTGGACGGCCAGGACCTGCTCGACCGGGCCGGGGCCGAGCGCCACGCCGCCATGGCCGCCGTGGTGCCCGAGACGCTGCGCATCCCGCGCACCGTGACCGCCGACCCGGCGGCGGCCGCCGCCTTCCTCGACGACACCCTGGCCCGCGGCCACGAGGGCGTGATGGTCAAGTCGCTGGCCGCGACCTGGGAGGCCGGCCGGCGCGGGTCCGGCTGGCTCAAGGTCAAGCCGGTGCACACCCTCGACCTGGTCGTGCTGGCCGTGGAGTGGGGCCACGGCCGCCGCCGGGGCTGGCTCAGCAACCTCCACCTGGGCGCCCGCGACCCCGACGGCGGCTTCGTGATGCTCGGCAAGACCTTCAAGGGCCTGACCGACAAGCTGCTCACCTGGCAGACCGAGCGCCTCCTGGAGCTGGAGGTGTCACGGGACGCCTACACCGTCCACGTGCGCCCCGAGCTGGTGGTGGAGATCGCCTTCGACGGCCTCCAGACCAGCCCCCGCTACCCGGGCGGCCTCGCCCTGCGCTTCGCCCGGGTGCTGCGCTACCGCCCGGACAAGCGGCCCGAGGAGGCCGACACCATCGACACCGTCCGGGCGATCCACGCCGGCGGGTAGCGTCGCCCGGCTCGTGTGGTCAGACGGGGTCCCGCAGCCCGCCACCGTGGGCGGCGATGGCCCAGATCACGAAGACGTCAAGGGCGATGATGAGCAGCGACCAGAACGGGTAGTAGGGGATGAAGGCGAAGTTGGCGATGGCGCTGAGCACGGCCAGGAAGATCGCGACCGTGCGGGCCCAGGTCTTGCCCGACAGCAACCCGTAGCCGGCGAAGGCGACCAGCAGCCCGAGCAGCAGGTGCGTCCAGCCCCAGGTGGTGGCGTCGAACTGGAACAGGTAGTTGCGGGTGGGGACGTAGAACTCGTTCTCGAAGATGGCGATGAGCCCCTGCAACGCCTGGAACACGCCGACCATGATCATCATCACGGCGGCGAACAGGATGAACCCGACCGCCCAGCCGGGCGTCTCCTGCGCGGCCCGACGGGATGTGGACGAGTACGCGTCTTCGGTCATCTGCCGATCCCTCCTGTGCTCGGCGGCCGGCCACGCCGGCGGGCCGCAACGGACGACCGAACGCACCATCGCACCGGCCCGGCCCGCGGACATCACCCGTTTCGGGTGAGCTTTGCCGCGCTGGCCAGGCAGCAGGGCCCTTGACAACCAGAACTCGCGATATATCTTGTTACTCGACAACGAGATATATCGCGGATTGCGTGGAGGGTAGCAGCCATGGCCACATGGGAGCTCGACGGACCCGACAAGCTCGCCTTCGACAAGCTCGACCGGGTGCTGGTGCGGGTCGTCGAGGGAGCGGTCGACGTCGTCGGCAGCGACGACCAGCCGACCCTTGAGGTGTCGGAGCTGACCGGGGAGCCGCTGCAGGTGTCGCACAAGGGCGGGGAGTTGACGATCGACTACAAGCACCCCCGGCGGCTCGGGCCGCTGGCCTGGCTGATGGGCCGGGGGCAGCGCTCCAAGACGGTGCTGTCGCTGGCCGTGCCCCGCGACTGCCCGGTCGAGCTGCACGTG
>CALGFH010000118.1 GCA_937881255.1 uncultured Actinomycetes bacterium | reverse complement strand
GGCACCGCCGCCTCGGCGGGGTCCTCCTCGAAGACCCGGCCGGTCTCGCGCAGCCGCTCGGGCCGCCTGGTCAGCAGCACCACGAGGTACACCAGGCCGATCGCGTACCAGATCCCGACGACGGGGCCGACAAGGCTGGTCGGGTAGGGCAGGGCGCTGACGAAGTCGAACGCCTGGATGCCGACTGCGGTCAGGAAGGCGGGCAGGAACGCGGCGATCCCCAGGAGCGGGACGAGGCCGTGGAGCAAGGGGTTGAACTCGGCCCGCCCCTCCCGCAGATAGAAGACCAGGCAGGCGAGGTTGACCACCATGTAGATGGCGATGATGACCGCGGTCACGATGGTGCCGACCAGGGCGAAGGCCGGCAGCGGGCCGTACTGCAGTCCCAGCCAGACGGCGACCACCACCCCGACCAGGAACTGGAGGACCACGGCGACGTCAGGCGACCGCCAGCGCGGGTTGACGTGGGCCATGGGCCGCGGCAGGACCCGGATGCGTCCGAGGGCGTACCAGGTGCGGGTGGCGGCGTTGGCCGAGGCGTTGGCGTTGGCGATGGCCGAGTTGGCGATGGCCAGGAACACCAGTGCCCAGCCGGCCCCCCAGGCCCCGCGGGCCAGGGCGTCCCAGGGGTTGCCGTTCCCCGACAGCGGGAACTCGGCGAACCGCTCCGGGCCGAATGCGACGGTGGCCGCATAGGTGGTCAGCACGTAGAACACGCCGATGCCGAGGCAGGAGTAGACGACGGCCAGCCGGATGGTGCGGCGCGGGTCCCGTGCCTCCTCGGCCAGGGGCGCGGCCGCCTCGAAGCCGATGAAGGCCAGGATCGTGTAGACCGACCCGGCGATCACCCCGGACAGGCCGGCGAAGCCTTCGACGCCGGCGAACTCGGTGCCGAACACGGCCAGGGTGTTGGCGTCGCCCGCCTGGAAGATCAGGGTGACGGCCAGCGCCGCGAACACCAGGATCTCGAACAGCCCCAGGAGCGTGCCCGCGCCCGTGCTCAGCCGGATCCCGAAGTACCCGAGGGCGAAGACGAGCACGGCCGCGGCCACGGCCGACACCACCCACCAGGTGTCGTAGCTCCAGCCGAACTCCTGGTCGAGGGTGCTGGCGACGACGTTGCCGAAGATGAGGAACAGCAGCGGCGCCACCAGGGGCTCCACGAACGCGTAGCCCCAGCCGACCAGGAAGCCGACGGCCGGATGCAGCCGCGGGCGGCGTAGGTGTAGAAGCCGCCGGCCGACGGCAGGCGCCGGGCCAGCTGCCCGATCGAGACGGCCACCAGCAGGCAGCCGACGAGCGCGAGGATCACCGACAGGGGCAGGGCCCCGGCGGCGAAGTTGGCCCGACGATGATCGAGAAGGCGACCGCGGCCGCCGGGGCCATGTGGGTGATCGACTGGAACAGGACCTCGCGGAGGCCGATGGCCTCCCGGGCGAGGCTTGGGGACGGACCGTTCTGCGCCATGGCGCGCCTCCTTCGGAGACCTCCCACCACCAGGACAGGCACGCCGAACGGTGCACCGAGGCGAGCACGCTTGCAAGTTCCTCGATCGGGAGGAACCAGCCGACCACGCGCGGTGGCGGGCAGGGGGGCGGCGACCGCGACATACTGAGCCGTCGTCGCCGGGTGGGAGGGAGGTCGGTCGGCATCGGTCGGCTGGAGGGGAAGGTGGCCGTCATCACCGGGGCGGCCAGCGGGATCGGGCGGGCGAGCGCGCGGCGGTTCGCGGCCGAGGGGGCGCGGGTGTGCGTGGTCGACCTGTCCGACGGGCCCGGCGAGGAGGTGGCGGCCGAGGTCGGCGGGATCTACCTGCACGCCGACGTCACCGACGAGGGCGAGGTGGCCGCCATGTACGAGCGGGCGGCGGCCCGCTGGGGCGGGATCGACGTGCTGTTCAACAACGCCGGCATCGCGCCCCCCGACGACGTGTCGGTGCTCGACACCAGCCTGGAGGCCTGGCAGCGGGTCCAGGACGTGAACCTCAAGGCGGTGTTCCTCTGCTGCAAGCACGGCATCCCCCACCTGCTGGCCCGGGGCGGGGGCGCGGTGGTCAACACGGCCTCGTTCGTGGCCGTGATGGGCGCGGCCACCTCCCAGATCGCCTACACCGCGTCCAAGGGGGGCGTGCTCGCCCTCTCGCGCGAGCTGGGGGTCGAGTTCGGGCGCCGGGGCGTGCGGGTCAACGCGCTCTGCCCGGGACCGGTCAACACCCCCCTGCTCCAGGAGCTGTTCGCCAAGGACCCGGAGAAGGCGGCCCGCCGCCTGGTCCACCTGCCCATGGGGCGGTTCGCCGAGGCCACCGAGATCGCCGCCGCGGCCTGCTTCCTGGCCTCCGACGACGCCAGCTACATCACGGCCAGCACCTTCCTGGTCGACGGCGGCCTGTCCGGGGCCTATGTGACCCCGCTCGACTGACCACGCCAAACCAGCCGGTGCCCCGTACCCTTGGACGATGGGCCGAACCGTGCGGGGGCGGGTGCTGCTGGCCGGCCTGGCGCTGCTCGTCGCGGTCGCGGGGGTGGGGGGCTGGCTGCTGGTGCGGCCGGCGCCCGAGCCGCCCGGCCGGGCCGACGTGGTGCTGGTGCTGGCCGGGGGGCGGGGCGAGCGGGAGGCCACCGGGGCCCGCCTGGCCCGTCAGGGCGGCGCCCCGGTGCTGGTGTTCTCGGACGGCGGCCGGCCCGGCTCGTCGTCGGGCCAGCTGTGCCGGCAGCGGTTCGCGGGCGTGCGGGTCCTGTGCCTCACCCCCGAGGCCAGCACCACCAGGGGCGAGGCCAGGGCGTTCGCCGAGCTGGCCGGCCGCGAGGGCTGGCGCTCGGTGACCGTGGTCACCTCCAGCTACCACCGCCGCCGGGCCGGCCTGCTGGTCGGCCGCTGCTTCCAGGGCACCGTGCGCAGCGTCGGCGCGCCCCCCAACGGCGTCGACGGCCCCGAGATCGTCCCGTTCGCCGCTCGCGAGGGCGCGGCCGTGCTGGCCGCCCTGACCGTGCAGCGCGGCTGCTGAACGGCGCGGAGTAGGTCGGTCAGGGCTCGATCGTCACCTTGATGGCCTCCCCCCTGGCCACGGTGTGGATGCCCTCCACCGTCGCCTCCAGAGGCAGGCGGTGGGTGATCAGGTCGGCCACCGGGACGGCGCCCGCGGCGATCAGCTCGAGCGCGTGCTGGTTGTGGGCCGGGCTGGAGCCGTTGGCCCCGACGATGCCCACCTCGCGGTAGTGGACGATGTTGGCGTCGACGGTGATGGCCGGCCGGTCCTTGGGCAGGCCGCCGAAGAAGCTGACCCTGCCCCGGCGGGCGGCCATCCGCAGGCCCTCCTCCTGGGCCTGGCCGGAGGCGGCGGCGACGATGATCACGTCGGCCCCGCGCCCGTCGGTCAGCTCGCGGACCGCCGCCACCGTGTCGGTGCCCCCGGCCTCGATGGCCTCGTCCGGCCGGACCAGGCCGGCGGCCATCTCCAGGCGCCGCCGGCGCTGCTCGACGAGGAAGACCCTGGCCGCCCCCCGGACCCGGGCCAGGCGGACGTGCAGGCAGCCGATCGGCCCGGCCCCGACCACCACCACGGTGTCGCCGTCGCCCACGCGCGCCTGCTCCTGGCCGTTGAGCACGCAGGAGAGGGGCTCGACGACCGACGCCTCGGCGAACGACAGCCCGCCGGGGATGCGGTTGACGCCGTCCACGGCCAGCACCCTGGCCGGGACCCGCATCAGCTCGGCGAAGCCGCCGTCGTGGTGGTAGCCGATCCGCTCCTGGTTGGGGCAGACCGACATCCCGCCCCGCCGGCACTCGTGGCAGGAGCCGTCGGGGATGGCCGCGATCACCTGGACCCGGTCCCCCACCGACCAGCCGCCGGCCCCATCCCCGACCTCGGCGACCTCGCCGGCGACCTCGTGGCCGAGCACCCGGGGCGGACGCAGGTCGGGGTGGCCCGAGCGCCAGATCTTGGCGTCGGTGCCGCAGGTCGAGCAGTTGCGGACCCGGATCACCAGCTCGCCGGGCCCGGCCGACGGCTCCGGGGCGTCCTCGACCCGGACGTCCTCGGGGGCGTAGAAGCGCGCCACTCTCACTAGGTCCGGCTCCTCGGGATTGGCTGGTGAGCGATCAACGCTTCTGCTGGACCGGGTACGCAGCCAAACCGTACGATAACCGCGGCATGCGACTTGTCGCGACGGA
>CALGFH010000117.1 GCA_937881255.1 uncultured Actinomycetes bacterium | reverse complement strand
CGGGCCTGGCGCACCCCGCGCCCTATCCTGATGGCATGGACGTCCCGCGGCGGCTGGCGTTGGGCGGGCCTCGGGGCGCGCTCGGCTACGCCGTCGCCGTGGCCGGCACGGCCCTGATCACGGCCCCGCTGCTGGCCGCCAGGCCGGAGGTGAGCAAGACCACCGTGGTCCTGGCCTACCTGCTGGTGGTGACCGCGGCGGCGGCGGCCGGCGGCCTCGGGCCGGGCATCACCGCCGCCGGCCTCGGCTTCCTCGCCTTCGACGTGCTGTTCCTCCAGCCCTACCACCACGTCGTCGTCGACGACCCGCAGGACTACCTGTCGCTCGGCGTCTACCTGCTGGTCGCGGTCGTGATCAGCCTGCTGGTGGCTTCGAGCGAGCGCCGCCGCACCCAGGCCGAGCGGCGCGAGCGCGAGACCCGCATGCTGTTCGACCTGTCGACCAGCCTGGTCACCCACGGCAGCCTGGAGGACACCCTCCAGGGCGCGGTCCGCACCGTTCGCTCGCTGTTCGACCTCGCCGGGTGCGCCATCGTGGTGCACGCCGGCGACGGGCCCCGCCTGGCCGCGGTCGACGGCCGGCCGCCCGTCGACGGGGATGAGCGCTTCCCGCTGCGCAGCGGCGATCGTGTGGTTGGGGCGCTGGTGGTGGTCGCCGGCGGTCCCGGCTCGGCCGAGTTCGGCGAGGCCGAGCGCCGGGTGCTGGCCACCTTCGCCAACCAGGCCGCCCTGGCCGTCGAACGTGGCCAGCAGGAGGAGCAGCGCACCCGGGCCGTGGCCCTCCAGGAGACCGACCGGCTGCGCACCGCCCTGCTCAACTCGGTCTCCCACGACCTGCGCACCCCGCTGGCCTCGATCAAGGCCTCGGCCTCCAGCCTGCTCGACCGGGAGGTGCGCTGGAGCGACGCCGAGCGGGACGAGTTCCTCGCCACCATCAACGCCGAGACCGATCGGCTCACCCGGCTGGTCCACAACCTGCTTGACATGTCCCGCATCGAGGCCGGGGCGCTCGACCCCCATCTGATGGAGAGCTCCATCGCCGAGCTGGTCGGCCCGGTGGTGCGCCGGGCCCGGGCCGCCTCCCGGCAGCGGGTCGAGGTCGACGTGCCCGACGAGCTGGCCCCGGTGCTGGCCGACCCGGTCCGCCTCGACCAGGTGCTGACCAACCTCCTCGACAACGCCCGCGCCTACGCCGACGGGAGCCCCGTGCAGGTGGTCGCCCGCCAGGCCGGCGCGACGGTCGAGCTGCGGGTCGTCGACCACGGCCCCGGCATCCCCGTCCCCGAGCGGGAGCGGGTGTTCGACCAGTTCTACCGCGTCGAAGGCGGCCGGCGGCCCGGCGGGACCGGCATGGGCCTGGCCATCTGCCGCGGGATCGTGCAGGCGCACGGGGGCGGCCTCCAGGTCGAGACCACCCCAGGAGGTGGGGCCACCTTCGTCCTCACCCTTCCGGCGCTGCCGCGCCGGACGCCGCCGCAGGGTGAGGGGGCGGTCGCCGACCGCGAGGTCGCCCGGCCATGACCCGGGTCCTGGTGGTCGACGACGAGCCGCCGATCGTCCGCGCGGTCGCGGCGAATCTCAGAGTGCGCGGCTTCGAGGTGCTCACCGCCGCCAGCGGCGAGACCGCCCTGGCCGCGGTCGAGGCCCATCAGCCCGACTGCGTGGTGCTCGACCTCGGGCTGCCCGGCATCGACGGCCTGGAGGTGCTGCGCCGCCTCCGCACCTGGACCCAGGTGCCGGTGGTGGTGCTGACCGCCGTCGACGGTGAGCGCGACAAGGTGACCGCGCTCGACCTGGGCGCCGACGACTACGTGACCAAGCCGTTCGGCGTGGCCGAGCTGATGGCCAGGATCCGGGTCGCCCTCCGCCATGCCAGGGTGGCCGTGGCCGACCGGCCCCGCGTGATCACCGCCGGAGCGGTGACCATCGACCTGGACGCCAAGCTGGTGACCAGAGGCGGCACCCCGGTGCGCCTCACCCCCATCGAATACCGTCTGGTCGAGACCCTGGCCACCAATACCGGCCGCCTGTGCACCCACCGTTTCCTGCTGGAGCGGGTCTGGGGCCCCGGCTACGGCGACGAGTCCCACTACCTCCGCGTCTACATGGCCAACCTGCGCAAGAAGCTCGACGACCCCTCGGCCCCCCAGCTGCTCCTGACCGAGCCCGGCATGGGCTACCGGTTCGTCGTCCCCGACGCCGGCTGACCGCCCGCCTGCGGTACACTGCCCCCTCGAAACGGGATGTAGCGCAGCTTGGCAGCGCGCCACGTTCGGGACGTGGAGGCCCCGGGTTCAAATCCCGGCATCCCGACCAGCGGAGGACCCAGGCCACCTGGCGTAGGCTCCTGTCGTGAGCAAGGACCTCCCGCGGAGCGCGGCGGCGGCCCAGCAGGTCGATCCGGCCGCCGTGCTGGCGTTTGTCGACGCGGTCGAGGCCGACCCGGCCATCGAGCTGCACAGCCTGATGGTGGTGCGGCATGGGCACGTCGTCGCCGAGGGCTGGTGGGCGCCGCACACCCCGGAGCGGACCAGGCTGCTGTACTCGCTCAGCAAGAGCTTCACCTCCACCGCGCTCGGGCTCGCGCTCGCGGAGGGACGCTTCAGCCTGGACGACACGGTGGTGTCGCACTTCCCCGAGCTCGACGCCGAGATCACCGACCCCCGCAGCCGCTCGGTCACGCTGCGCCACCTGGCCTCGATGGCCAGCGGCCACGACCGCGACATGATGCAGGAGGCCCTGACCGGCGACCCGCGGGAACCGGTGCGTGGGTTCCTGCTGGTGCCCCCGGACCAGCAGCCCGGCAGCTTGTTCGCCTACAGCCAGCCCTGCACCTACACCCTGGCGGCGATCATCCAACGGGCGACGGGGATGCGGCTGAGCGAGTACCTGCGGCCGCGGCTGTTCGACCCCCTCGGCATCGGCGAGGTCGGGTGGCTGGCCTGGCCGCCCGGCCGGGAGCAGGGCTTCAGCGGCCTGTTCGCCCGCACCGAGGACGTCGCCAAGCTCGGTCAGCTGTATCTGCAACGCGGCCGATGGGGCGAGGACCAGCTGCTCCCCGAGTGCTATGTCGAGCAGGCGACGTCCCGGCAGATCGACACCCCGAACCAGGACAACGTCGACTGGCGCCAGGGCTACGGCTTCCAGTTCTGGATGGCCCGCCACGGCTACCGCGGCGACGGCGCCTTCGGGCAGTTCTGCGTCGTCCTGCCCGAAGCGGACGCCGTGGTCGCCATCACCGCCGGCACCGAGGACATGCAGGCGGTCCTGGACAACCTCTGGGAGCACCTGCTCCCAGGCCTCGGCACCGCCAGAACCGAGGACGCCGCCCAGCAGGGGCTCGACCTGCGGCTGGACGGCCTCAGCCTGCTCCCAGGCCTCGGCACCGCCAGAACCGCTGACGCCGCCCAGCAGGAGCTCGACCAGCGGCTGAACGGCCTCAGCCTGCCAGCGCTCGTGGCCAAGCCGAGTCCGCCACGCTGGCAGGACTGGACCGGGCGGCCGTTCCCGGTCGCGCCCGGCGCCGAGGGCGCGCCGGCGGCGCCGCTCACCTCGATCGAGCTGCGGAACGCAGCCCACGGGCTGGAGGTGACCGTGGCCGATCCGGCCAACGCGCTCAGCTTCCCCGTCGGGTCCGGGGACTGGTTGGTCTCCGAGCCGCGCGACCGCCACGGTGACGCCGTGCCGGTCGCCGCGTCGGGTGGCTGGCTGGACGACCGCACCGTTCGCGTGGACGTCATCTTTCTCGAGTCGCCGCACCGCATGGACATCGCCTGCTCGCTCCCGGCGCGGACCGCCGAGGCGGCCTGGCGCGGCGTGCCCCTGGATGGCGGCCGGTTGCAGACCCTGCACCGTCCACGGTAGCGGCGCCGGCGCGGCGCCGGGCTAGGATGAGCCGAGAGGGGACACGATGGGGCGAACGACGTTCAAAATCCGGCATCCCGACCACGGGGAGGAACGATGCCGCTCTATCTGAGCAGGTTCAGCTATACGCCGGAGACGTGGGCCAGGCTGATCGGCAATCCCGAGGATCGCCAGAAGGCCGCTCGGGAGTACATCGAGTCGGTCGGCGGGAAGCTCCACGGGTTCTGGTACGCCTTCGGCGAGCACGACGGGTACACCCTCTGGGAGGCCCCCGACAACGTGTCCATGGCCGCGGTGGCCCTGGCCATCGCCGGCGGCGGCGCGCTCAGCTCGTCCGAGACGACCGTCCTCCTGACCGTCGACGAGACGATGGACGCCCTGCGCAAGGCCGGGCAGGTCGGGTACCGAGCGCCCGGCGTGTAACCGCTCGCACGGATCAGCGGGCGAGCCTGGAGGGGATCGCCGCCCGGCGGAGCAGGTCGCCGGCGTGGGAGGTGACGCCGACGTCGCCGGTGAGCTCGATGCCCTCGTCGGGGGCGACGGTCGCGATCAGCTGGCGGAGGTGCTCGAGGCCGAGCGACGGGTCGACGCGGCGCCAGCGGGACGGGGTGCCGGGGTGGATGGTGGCGCCGGTCGTGGTCGCCGTGGCCAGGTGGAGCTGGACCACCCAGGCGTCGGCGCCGTCGTGGGCCCACTCGAAGCGGACCGGGCCGAGGGCGGCGGCGGCCCGGTCCCCGACCCG
>CALGFH010000116.1 GCA_937881255.1 uncultured Actinomycetes bacterium | reverse complement strand
CGCGCCCGCCCTCAGGCGGGTGAGTGTCCGCCGCGCCCGAGGACGGGCCGGTGAGGTTCTGCAGCCCCTCGCGCGCTCGCGCGGTGGGTGGGCTCGACCCCGTGCCAGGCGAGTGGATGGGCCGATCCCCCGTGCCGGGTTAGTGCATTGGGGCCCGACCCTCGCGCACACACGGTAATGGGATGGGACCGACCCCGTGCCGGGTGAATTGATGGGCCCGATCCCCCGTGCCGGGTTGGTGAATGGGGCCCGACCCTCGCGCTCACACGGTAGGGGATGGACCCGACCCCCTATGCCCCGTGAGTGCGTGGGGCCCGACCCCCCGTGCTCGGGCGGGTGGGGTTCGCCGCACCCGAGCACGGCGATCGATCGGCTAGGCGCCGCCCACCTCCTCGATGACCACGCCGGTGCCGGCGCAGGTGGGGCAGGCGGCGCCGTCGAGCTTGCCGGAGCCGCCGCAGGCGGGGCAGATGTTCTCGCCGGCGCCGGGGGTGCCCTGGGGGGCCTCGTCGCCTGGGGCCATGTCGCCGGTGGGGTCGCCGCTGGTGCTCATGCGGCGCGCTCGAAGATCGCGGCGATGCCCTGGCCGCCGCCGATGCACATGGTGACCAGAGCGCGGCGGCCCCCGGTGCGCTTGAGCTCGTACAGGGCCTTGACGGTGAGGATGCAGCCGGTGGCCCCGATGGGGTGGCCGAGGGAGACGCCGGAGCCGTTGGGGTTGGTGCGGTCCTCGGGCAGGCTGAGGTCGCGGACCACGGCCAGCGCCTGGGCGGCGAAGGCCTCGTTGACCTCGAACACGTCGATGTCGTCGACCTTGAGGTTGGCCTTCTCGAGCACCAGGCGGACCGCCGGCACCGGGCCGATGCCCATGTACTTGGGCTCGACCCCGGCGTGGGCGTAGGCGACCAGCCGGCCCAGCGGCTCCAGGCCCTTCTGCTCGGCCACCTCGGCGTCGCAGAGCACGACCGCGGCGGCGGCGTCGTTGATCCCGGCGGCGTTGCCGGCGGTCACCGAGCCGCTCTTGTCGAACACCGGCCGCAGCTTGGCCATGCCCTCCAGCGAGGCGTCGGCCCGGATGTGCTCGTCGGTGTCGAAGGTCACGGTGCCCTTGCGGGACTTGAGCTCGATGGGGAGGATCTGCTCCTTGAAGTAGCCCTCGGCCGTCGCCTTGGCCGCCCGCTGGTGGCTCTGCACGGCCAGCGCGTCCTGGTCCTCCCGGGAGATGCCCCACTTGCCGGCCACGTTCTCGGCCGTGACCCCCATGTGGCAGTCGTCGAAGGGGTCGGTCAGGGCCCCGACCATCATGTCGGAGGCCGAGGTCTCGCCCATGCGGGCGCCCCAGCGCATCGCCGGGACCCCGTAGAGGCCGCGGCTCATCACCTCGGCCCCGCCGGCCAGGGCGACGTCGGTGTCGCCGAGCATGACCAGCTGGGCGGCCGAGACGATCGCCTGCAGCCCCGACCCGCACAGCCGGTTCAGGGTGAAGGCCGGGGTCTCCACCGGGAGGCCGCCGTTGATCGTGGCCACCCGGGACAGGTACATGTCGCGGGTCTCGGTGTGGATCACGTTGCCGAACACCACGTGCCCGACGTCGGCCGGCTCCACCCCGGAGCGGCTGACCGCCTCGCGGACCACCGCCGCCCCCAGGTCGGCCGGCGGCATGTCCTTCAAGCTGCCGCCGTACTTCCCGACCGCCGTGCGGACACCGGAAAGAACTACCACCTCACGCCCTGCAGCCATCTTCACGCTCCTTGCTCACGCAGCCTCACATGTACAGTCCGCCGTTGATCCCGTAGACCTCCCCGGTGATGTAGCCCGAGTCGGGGTCGGCCAGGAACTCGACCACCCGGGCGATCTCCTCCGGCTCGCCCAGGCGGCCCACCGGGATCTGGGCGACCACCTTGGCCAGGACGTCCTCGGGCATGGCCGAGACCATCTCGGTGGCGATGAACCCGGGCGCGACCGAGTTCACCGTGATCCCCTTGCGGGCCGTCTCCAGGGCCAGGCTGTTGGTCAGCCCGAACAGGCCCGACTTGGCGGCGGCATAGTTGGCCTGGCCGATGTTGCCCTTCTCCCCGATCACCGAGCTGATGTTGATGACCCGGCCGTAGCCCCGGTCCAGCATGTGCTGGAGCACGGCCCGGCTCAGGTAGAAGGCGCCCGACAGGTTGACGTGGATGACCCGGTCCCAGTCCTCCACGCTCATCTTGCGGACCGTCTTGTCGATGGTGATGCCGGCGTTGTTGACCAGGATGTCGAGCTGCCCGTGCTGCTCCAGCACCTCGCCGATGACTCGTTGGCAGTCGGCGGCGACGCCGATGTTGCCCTGGTGAAGGGTCGCGCCCGCATGCGCAGCCGCGAACGCCTTGGCCGCCTCGGCGCCGCGGGAGTAGCCAACCGCGACCTTGACCCCCCGTTCGGCGAGCCGGGTGCTGATCGCCAACCCGATCCCGCGGGCACCGCCGGTGACGAGCGCGACCTGACCGTCCATGCTGGCCATATGAGGGCCCTCCCTTCTGCCGGGGGACTTACCGGGTGACGAGAACGATCTCGAACGAGTACAGGCTTGCCCGGTAGATGTGCTCGGCAAGCTCGACCGGCTGACCCTTTTCGTTGTAGGTGGTGCGCTCCATGGTCAGCAGGGGCTCGCCCTTGTGCGCCTGGAGCAGCTTGGCCTCGGCGGCGCTGGCCCCTCTGGCCCCGATCGTCTGCGAGGCCAGGTGCAGGGTGATCCCGGCGGCCCGCATCAGCTGGTACAGCCCGGCCCGCTCCAGCCGCCCGGCGTCCAGCTCGACCACCCCCTTGGGGAGCCAGTTGCGCATGATGGCCAGCGGCTGGCCGTCGGCGTAGCGCAGCCGCTCCAGGGCGAGCACGTCGACCCCGTCCTCCAGGCCGAGGGCATGGGCCACCCGGTCGCTGGCCGGGACGGCCTCAAGCGACAGCACCTTGGTCCGGGGATTCTTGCGGCTGGCCGTCAGGTCGTCGTACAGGCTGGTCAGCTCGACCGGCCGCCGGACCTTGGGATGGACCACCTGGGTGCCGACGGCCCGCCGCCGGACCAGGTAGCCCCGGTCGACCAGGTACTCGATGGCCCGGCGGAGCGTCGGCCGCGACACCCCCAGCTGGTCGGCCAGGGCCAGCTCGCCGTCCAGGCGGGTCCCTGGAGGCAGCTCGCCCGTCTCGATGGCGTGCTCGAGCTGCTGGGCGACCTGGTAGTACATGGGCACGGGGCTGTAGCGGTCGACGGTGATCGACGCTGGCGAGAACGTCATGCGCCCAGCCCCCGGAGCAGGTTGTCCCCCCTCAACCGAACAATGTAATGAAGTCAGGACAAAGGGTTGACATCAGTAGCTGTTGAGTAGTAGTTACCCTATTGTAACAATTGCTGTCTAGTCCTCTTGGCGATCCCGGTCCCTCAGCAGCTTGGCGGGAGGCACGCCATGACCGCGATCTTCGACGTCCTGACCATGGGGCGGATCGGGGTCGATGTCTACCCCTTGCAGGTCGGGGTCTCGCTGCGCCAGGTCGAGTCCTTCGGCAAGTACCTCGGGGGCAGCCCGACCAACGTGGCCGTGGCCGCGGCCCGCTACGGCCGGCGCAGCGCGGTCATCACCCGCACCGGCCAGGACCCGTTCGGCGAGTACCTGCACGACGCCCTGCGCGGCTTCGGGGTCGACGACCGCTTCGTGACCGCCGTGCCCGGCCTGCCGACCCCGGTGACCTTCTGCGAGATCTTCCCGCCGGACAACTTCCCGCTCTACTTCTACCGCTACCCCAAGGCCCCCGACCTCGAGATCCGCCCTGAGGAGCTGGACCTGGACGCGATCCGGGCGGCCCGGGTGTTCTGGGTGACGGTCACCGGGCTCTCCCAGGAGCCCAGCCGCGGCGCCACCTTCGCCGCCCTGGAGGCCAGGGCGAAGTCGGGCGTCACCATCCTCGACCTGGACTACCGGCCGCAGTTCTGGTCGTCCCGGGAGGAGGCCCGGCCGCTCGTCCAGCGGGCCCTGGAGCAGGTCACCGTGGCCGTCGGCAACCTCGACGAGTGCGACACCGCCGTGGGCGAGCGCGAGCCCCGGGCGGCCGCCCAGGCCCTGGCCGACCGGGGGGTCGAGGTGGTGGTGGTCAAGCAGGGCCCCAAGGGGGTGCTGGCCAGAGACGGCCAGACCGAGGTCGAGGTGCCGCCGGTGCCGGTCGAGGTGGTCAACGGCCTCGGCGCCGGCGACGCCTTCGGCGGGGCGCTCTGCCACGGGCTGCTGGCCGGCTGGGAGCTGGAGCGGCTGATGCGGTTCGCCAACGCCGCCGGGGCGCTGGTCGCCTCCCGGCTGGCCTGCGCCGACGCCATGCCCGAGGCCGGCGAGGTCGAGGCGCTGCTCGAGGAGGCCGTCAATGCTGGATGAGCGGTACCGGACCATCGTCGAGGCCAGGACCCGGCGGCCGGAGGCGATCGCCGAGGCGGCCGCCCGGAGGGCCCGCCCGCGGTCGCTGTTCAACGAGCACGGCCGGCTGATGATGATCGCCGCCGACCACCCGGCCCGCGGGGCGCTGCGGGCCGGCGACCGGGCCCTGGCCATGGCCGACCGGCTGGAGCTGCTCGACCGCATCTGCCTGGCCCTGTCGCGGCCCGGCGTCAACGGCGTCCTCGGCACCCCCGACGTCCTCGAGGACCTCCTCCTGCTGGGGGCGCTGGACGGCAAGGTGGTGGTCGGGTCGATGAACCGCGGCGGCCTGGCCGGGACGGTGTTCGAGATCGACGACCGCTTCACCGCCTACGACGCGGCCAGCCTGGCCAGGGACGGCTTCGAGGGCGGCAAGATGCTGCTGCGCATCGACCCCGACGACCCCAGCACCGTGGCCACCGTCGAGGCCTGCGGGCGGGCGGTGAGCGAGCTGGCCTCAAGGCGGCTGCTGGCCATGGTCGAGCCGTTCATCTCCCACCGGGTCGACGGGCGGGTCCGGATCGACCTCGGCGCCGAGGCCAGCATCCGGGCCATGACCGTGGCCGCCGGCATCGGCAACACCTCGGCCTACACCTGGCTCAAGGTCCCGGTGGTCGAGGACATGGAGCGGGTCATGGCCGCCACCACCCTGCCCGCCCTGCTGCTGGGGGGCGAGGTCAGCAGCGCCCAGGACGCCGCCTTCGAGAGCTGGCGCAAGGCCCTCAAGCTCCCCACCGTGCAGGGCCTGGTCATCGGCCGGTCGCTGCTCTACCCGCCCGACGACGACGTGGCCGCGGCCGTGGACACCGCGGTCGGCCTGCTCCAGGAGGGAACCGGGTGACAGACCCGAAGCTGCACCTGCGGCACGGCGACACCGCCGACGGCGCCTGGTCGCTGGTGGTCACCCCCGAGCAGGCCGGTTGGGCCTACTGCGGGCTGCGGGTCCTGGAGCTCGCCCCCGGCGCCACCCACAGCTTCGCCACCGGGCCCGACGAGCTGCTGGTCCTGCCCATGGAGGGCGGCGGCGTGGTCGAGTGCGAGTCGCACCGGTTCGAGCTGGCCGGCCGCGACGGCGTGTTCGACGGCGTGACCGACTTCGCCTATGCCCCCCGGGACACCGAGGTGCGCGTCTCCAGCGCCGCCGGGGGCCGGTTCATCCTGCCCTCGGCGCGGGCGACCTCACGCCTGGAGCCCGCCTACGGGCCGGCCATGGGGGTCCCGGTCGAGCTCCGCGGGGCCGGCCAGGCCAGCCGGCAGGTCAACAACGTCTGCACCCCGGCGTCGTTCCCGGCCGGCAAGCTGATGGTGGTCGAGGTCCTGACCCCGGGCGGCAACTGGTCCTCCTACCCGCCCCACAAGCACGACGAGCAGCGCGACGACGAAGCCGAGCTGGAGGAGATCTACTACTTCGAGGTCAACGGCCACGGCGGCCTCGGCTACCAGCGCGTCTACAGCTCGGGCCCGGACCGCCAGATCGACCTGCTGGCCGAGGTGGGCAGCGGCGACGTGGTGCTGGTCCCCTACGGCTACCACGGGCCGTCGATGGCCGCCCCCGGCTACGACCTCTACTACCTCAACGTGATGGCCGGCCCGGCCGAGGAGCGGATCTGGCGCTTCTGCGACGACCCGGCCCACGCCTGGGTCCGCGGGACCTGGAAGGGCCAGGCCGTCGACCCCCGCCTGCCGCTGACCGGACCCGGAGGCCACCAATGAGCGGTACCCGCCGGCTGACCATGGCCCAGGCCCTGGTCGAGTTCCTGGCCAACCAGCACAGCGAGCGCGACGGCCGCACCCAGCGCCTGTTCGCCGGCTGCTTCGGGATCTTCGGCCACGGCAACGTCGCCGGCATCGGCCAGGCCCTGCGCCAGCACCCCGCCCTCCCCTACCACATGGCCCGCAACGAGCAGAGCATGGTCCACATCGCCTCCGGCTACGCCAAGCACCGCAACCGGCTGGCCACCTTCGCCTGCACCTCCTCGATCGGGCCGGGCGCGACCAACATGGTCACCGGGGCGGCCACGGCCACCGTGAATCGCCTGCCCGTGC
>CALGFH010000115.1 GCA_937881255.1 uncultured Actinomycetes bacterium | reverse complement strand
CCGACGAGGGCACCACCACCAGAGGGACCCGGTCCCGCGGCGCCGCCACCGCCGACGCGACCGCCCCGCCGGCCCCCGCCCAGGACGAGGTGGCCGGCGACCCGCCGGCGGCCGCTCCGGCGCCCTCCCGGTCTCCCAGGTCGCGGCGCCGCTCCGGCGGGAGCGGCAACGGCGAGGCCCAGCCGGCCCGCCCGGCCGGCGCCGACCCGGCCCAGCCGGCCGACGGCGACCCCCCGGCCGGGACCCGGCCCCCGGGCGAGCGCGGCTCGGGCCGCGGCCGGCGGCGGGGGAGAGGCGGCGGCCGGCTGGTCGCCGTCGCCGTCGACGCCGACGCCGCCGCCGCGACCCCCGACGCCCCCGCCGAGGGGGACCGGCCCGAGGCCAGGGAGCAGGGCGGCCGGGGCCGCTCGGGCGGCTCGGAGCGCTCGACCCGCCTGGAGACCCGCTCCCGGCGCGAGGGCGCCCGCCAGGCCGACAAGGGCCGCCGGCGCCGCCCCTCGGGCCTGACCGAGGAGCAGAAGCGGATCCTGCGCGAGGAGGGGCCCGACCGGCGCATGGTCGTCACCGAGGGCGCCGAGCGGACCCAGATCGGCGTCCTCGAGGGCCAGACCCTGGTCGAGCACTACGTGACCCGCAAGGCCGGCCGCTCCATGGTCGGCAACATCTTCCTGGGCCGGGTCCAGAACGTGCTGCCGGGCATGGAGGCGGCCTTCGTCGACATCGGCCGGGGCCGCAACGCCGTCCTCTACGCCGGCGAGGTCAACTACAACGAGGAGGACCTGGACGGCGAGGCCCCCAGGATCGAGAAGGTCCTCAAGGCCGGCCAGCCCGTGCTCGTCCAGGTGACCAAGGACCCGATCGGGGCCAAGGGGGCGCGCCTGACCGCCCAGGTCTCCCTGGCCGGCCGCTACCTGGTCCTCCAGCCCGAGGACAACACCTTCGGCATCTCCCGCCGCCTGCCCGAGAACGAGCGCTCGCGGCTGCGCGACATCCTCAAGGAGGTCCGCCCCAAGGGCCTCGGCCTGATCGTCCGCACCGCCGCCGAGGGCGCCAGCGCCGACGACCTCCGGGCCGACCTGGCCCGCCTCCAGGCCCGCTGGGAGACGGTCGAGCGCAAGGCCAAGAAGGCCAGCGCCCCGGCCGTCATCTACTCCGAGCCGGAGCTGGTCGTGCGGGTCATCCGCGACATCTTCTCGCCCGACTTCGTCGAGCTGGTGGTCGACGGCGACGACCTCTACCAGCGGGTCGAGGAGTACCTGACCGAGGTCGCGCCCGACCTGCTGCCCAAGCTCCACAAGCACCAGGGCAAGCTGCCGGTGTTCGAGCACTACCGGGTGGTCGAGCAGATCCACAAGGCCCTGGAGCGCAAGGTCTGGCTGCCCTCGGGCGGCTCGATCGTGATCGACCGCACCGAGGCCATGACCGTCATCGACGTCAACACCGGCAAGTTCGTCGGCAAGGCCAACCTCGAGGAGACGGTGGTCGCCAACAACCTCGAGGCGGCCGACGAGATCGTCCGCCAGCTCCGCCTGCGCGACATCGGCGGCATCATCATCATCGACTTCATCGACATGCTGTTCGAGCGCAACCAGGAGGCCGTGGTCGAGCGCCTCCGGGCCGCCCTGGTCAGGGACAAGACCAAGAGCCAGGTGATGGAGGTGTCGTCGCTCGGCCTGGTCCAGATGACCCGCAAGCGCGTCTCCGGCGGCCTGCTCGACAGCTTCTCCGAGACCTGCCCCACCTGCGACGGCCGCGGCGTGGTGATCACCCACGAAATCTAGTAGCCTTGGCGGTCGGCGCTCGGGCGCTCCCGCCTGACGACGCCCCCATCTTGAAAGGACGATCCCCAGGTGTACGCCGTCATCCGGACCGGCGGAAAGCAGTACAAGGTGAAGGTCGGTGACCTGATCGACGTCGAGAAGCTCGGCGGCGACGACGGGGCCAGCCTCGAGCTGGAGCCGCTGCTGGTCGTCGACGACGACGGCAACGTGACCTCGGCCGCCGGTGACCTGGCCAAGGCCAAGGTCACGGCCAGCGTGGTCGACCAGCACCGGGGCAAGAAGATCCGCGTCTTCACCTACAAGAACAAGTCCCGCCAGAGAAGCACCATGGGCCACCGCCAGTCCCTGACCAGGCTCAAGGTCGAGACGATCGACCTCGGCGCCCGCAAGCGCGCGGCCCGGACCAGCAAGGCCAAGCAGGACAAGCAGGAAGAGGAAGGCTGAGATGGCGCACAAGAAGGGCGCGTCCTCCAGCCGCAACGGCCGCGACTCGGCCGCCAAGCGGCTCGGGGTCAAGCGCCACGGCGGCCAGCTGGTGACCGCGGGCACGATCCTGGTCCGCCAGCGGGGCACCCGCATCCACCCTGGCTCCGGCGTCGGCCGCGGCGGCGACGACACCCTGTTCGCCAAGGTCGACGGCACCGTCGTCTACCACATGGTGCGCGGCCGCAAGCTGGCCAGCATCGACCCGGGCGCCTAGCCCGGCCGCGGCCAGCCCGCGACCCGGCTCCAAGCCGTGTTCGTCGACGAGACCACCATCGAGGTGACCGCCGGGCGCGGCGGCGACGGCGTGACCTCGTTCCACCGCGAGAAGTACAAGCCGCGGGGCGGGCCCGACGGCGGCGACGGCGGCCGCGGCGGCGACGTCGTGCTGGTCGCCGACCCGGGCGTCGGCACCCTGGTCGAGTACCACTTCCATCCTCACCAGCGCGCCGGCCGGGGCGGGCACGGCCAGGGGAGCAACCGCAAGGGGGCCGACGGCGACGGCCGCACCCTGCCGGTGCCGGTCGGCACCCTGGTCCGCGACACCGACGGCCAGCTGCTGGCCGACCTGGACCGCCCCGGGGCCAGGTTCCTGGCCGCCAAGGGGGGCCGCGGCGGCCGCGGCAACGCCGCCCTCTCCGGGCCCGGGCGCCGGGTCGCCGGCTTCCACGAGAAGGGCGAGCCGGGCCGCCAGCGCCGCCTCACCCTGGAGCTCCGCTCGCTGGCCGACGCCGGGCTGGTCGGCTTCCCCAACGCCGGCAAGTCCAGCATCGTCGCCCGGGCCTCGGCGGCCCGGCCCAAGGTGGCCGACTACCCGTTCACCACCCTGGAGCCGGTGCTGGGGGTGGTGCGGGCCGGCGACCACGACTTCGTCCTGGCCGACGTGCCCGGCCTGATCCCGGGGGCGGCCGCCGGCAAGGGCCTCGGCCACCGCTTCCTGCGCCACGTGACCCGCTCGGCCGTGCTCGTCCACGTGCTCGACCTGCACCCGCTGGAGCCGGGCCGCGACCCCGAGGCCGACCTGGCCGCCCTCGAGGCCGAGCTGGCCGCCTACGACCCCGAGCTGGCCGACCGCCCGGCGATGGTGGTGGCCAACAAGGCCGACCTGCCCGAGGGCCGGGCCCGGCTCCCCGAGGCCGAGGCGGCGGCCAAGCGCCGCGGCCTGCCCTTCTTCGCCGTCTCGGCCGCCACCGGCGAGGGCATCCGCGAGCTCCTGTACGCCCTCGGGGCCGAGGTCGCCCAGGCCAGGGCGGCCCGGCCGGCCGTTGCCGCCGCCCCCCCGGCCACCATCGCCGCCGACCCCGAGGTGCCGATCTCGGTGACCAGGGAGGGCCCCGGGTTCCGGGTCCTGGGCGACCGCCCCGAGCGCTGGGTGGCCATGACCGACCTGGACAACCCCCAGGCCGTGGCCTACCTCCAGCGCCGCCTGCGCCGGGCCGGGGTCGACGACCTCCTGGCCAGGGCCGGCGCGGCCCCCGGGGACGAGGTCCTGGTCGGCCAGGCCGCCTTCGAGTTCACCCCCGACCCCCTGGCCGAGGCCCGCGCCCCGGGCCGCAGGCGCGGCCGTATGGGATAGAGTTGCGGCCAGGTAAACCGGGCAAGTCGGCACAGGTGGGAGGCCGCAATGCTGCGTCGTCTACGAGTCGTCGTCCCGCTCCTGGTCGTGTCCCTGCTCATGTCCGCCTGCGCGGCGGGCGGCGGTGGCGACGACGACTCGGGCGGCGGCGGGGAGGCCAAGGGCTCGATCACCGTCACCTCCCTGTGGGGCGGCGTCGAGCAGGAGGCGTTCCAGAAGATGCTGGACGCCTTCAAGGCCAAGACGGGCATCACCGCCACCTACGAGTCGCAGCGGACCGACTACGCCACCGTGCTCCGGACCAGGATCTCCGGCGGGAACGCGCCCGACGTGGCCATCATGCCCGGCATCGGCTTCCTGCGCAGCTTCGTCGCCGACGGCCAGATCAAGGCCCTCAAGGACCTCGGCATGGACCGGGCCGCCACCGAGGCCGCCTTCGCCCCCGGCTCGCTGTCCCCGGCCGTGATCAACGACGAGCTCTACGGCGTGATGATGAAGCTCAGCTCCAAGAGCGTCGTCTGGTACAAGCCGGACTCGTTCAAGGAGGAGGGCTTCGAGGTCCCGGCGACCTACGAGGACATGGTCAAGGTCACCGACGACTACCGCGCCGCCGGCAAGACCCCCTGGGCGGTCGGCGCCAAGGACAGCTGGACCCTGACCGACTGGTTCGAGAACATCTACCTGCTCCAGGCCGGGCCGGAGAAGTACGACCAGCTGTTCAGCGGCGAGGTCGCCTTCACCGACGCCTCGGTGACGCAGGCGATCGAGACCATGAAGCAGATCGTCAACGACGAGAACATCCCCGGCGGGATCGACGGCGCCCTCGGCGTCGGCTTCGTCGACGGGATCGGCCAGGTCTTCGGGACCAACCCCAAGGCCGAGATGTACTTCGAGGGCGGCTTCGTCGGCGGGATCGCCACCGGCCAGGTCAACAAGGACCTCAAGATCGGCACCGACATCGACTTCTTCGACTTCCCGGCCATCGGCGGCAGCCCCGAGGGCCAGGTCGTCATCGGTGGCGACATGGCCGCCGCCTTCAACACCGAGCCGGCCACGGCCGAGTTCATGAAGTTCCTGACCACCACCGAGGCCGGCAACGTGGCCGCCGAGACCGGCGTGTTCACCTCGCCCCTCAAGGGCGTCGACGTCAGCAAGTACCCGAACGACCTGGCCAAGAAGGAAGCGGAGCAGATCACCGGGGCCTCGGTCGTCAAGTACGACGGCGCCGACCTGCTGCCGGCCGGGCAGAGCGACCTGTTCGGGGCGGTGCTCCAGGACGCCATCAAGAGCAGCGGCGCCCCCGACCTGGCCAAGTTCGAGCAGGGCGTCAAGGACGCCTGGGAGCAGGAGGGCAGCAGCTAGCCCGGGGGAGGTCGTCGCATGTCGTCCACGACCACGCCGGCACCGAGGAGCCCGGCCCCCGGCCCGGCCAGCCGGCCGGGCGGCCGCCGCCGCCAGGGCGAGAAGCCGAAGTGGGGGGCGGTGGCCGTGTTCCTCGGCCCGGCCATCGTCCTCCTCGCCTTCTTCCTGTTCTACCCGGCCATCTACACCCTGCGCCTCAGCCTGTACCGGGGCCGGCTGGGGGAGTTCACCGGCTGGGTCGGGCTGGACAACTACGTCCGGCTGTTCACCCGCGACCCGGCGTTCCTCGACCTGTCGACCTTCCCGCCGTCGGGGGCGCTGTTCAACAACCTGCTCTGGATCGTCTTCTACGTCAGCGGCTGCCTGTTCTTCGGCCTGATCATCGCCGTGCTGGCCGGCCGGGTCCGCTACGAGGCGTTCATCAAGGCGGTCGTGTTCGTGCCCATGGCCATCGCGGCCACCGCCCTGGCCGTGATCTTCCTGTTCGTCTACGCCCCCGACCCCGACATCGGCCTGCTCAACGCGATCCTCGGCGTGGCCAACGCCGGCCCGGTGTCGTGGCTGGGCCAGAAGTCCACCGTCAACTACGCGCTGATCCTGGTCGGGATCTGGGGCGCGGTCGGGTTCGCCACGGTGATCCTGTCCGCCGCCCTGAAGGGGATCCCGATCGAGATCATGGAGGCGGCCCGCACCGACGGGGCCTCCGAGCCGCAGATCTTCCGGCGGATCATCCTGCCGATGATGCGCATCCCGATCTCGGTGCTGGCCGTGACCCTGGTCGTCAACGTGATCAAGATCTTCGACCTGATCTACGTCATGACCGTCGGCGGGCCGGGGACGGCCAGCCGGGTGATCGCGTTCACCTTCTACCAGGAGTCGCTGTCGGCCGGGAAGTACGGCTACGGCGCCGCCGTGGCCGTGATCATGCTGGCCATCCTGATCCCGGTGATGGTCTTCAACGTCAGGCGGTTCCGTTCCGAGGACGTGCGCTCGTGACCGCGGTCCAGGACCCGCTCCACACCGGCGCCGGGGTCCTCGAGGGGGCGGTCAAGCGCAAGCCGCGGACGGCCGGCGAGCGGGTCCGCCGAGCCCTGGCCGCCAGCCCCGTCCACCTCACCCTGTGGGCGATCGCCGTCGTCTGGCTGGCCCCGACCGTCGGGCTGCTGGTCACCTCGTTCCGCCCCCAGGGCGACATCCTCAGCTCCGGCTGGTGGACGGTGATGTCCTCGCCCAGCTTCACGCTCGAGAACTACCAGGAGGTGCTGACCTCCCAGGGCATGTTCGGGGCGTTCCTGAACAGCCTCCAGATCGCCATCCCGGCGACCCTGTTCCCGCTGCTGATCGCGGCCCTGGCCGGGTACGCGCTGGCCTGGATCCGCTTCCCGTTCCGGGACACGGTCTTCCTGCTGATCATCACCCTGATGATGATCCCGGTGCAGATCGGCTTCATCCCGCTGGTCCGGGCGCTCGGCGACGCCGGGCTGACCAGGGGCTTCGTCGCCGTGTGGCTGGCCCATGGGGCGTTCGCGCTGCCGTTCGGGATCTTCCTGCTGCGCAACTTCTTCATCACCCTGCCCGGGAGCCTGCTCGAGGCGGCCCGGATCGACGGGGCCAGCGAGTGGAAGATCTTCCGGTCGATCGTGATCCCGCTGTCGGTCCCGGCGATCGCCTCGCTGGGCATCTTCCAGTTCCTGTGGGTCTGGAACGACCTGCTGATGGCGCTGGTCTTCATCCAGAACCCGGCCGCCAACCCGATGACCCGGCAGATCCAGTCGCTGCTGTCGCAGTACGGCACCGAGTGGCACCTGCTCGCGGCCGGGGCGTTCCTCCTGATGACGGTGCCGCTGATCGTCTTCTTCAGCCTGCAGCGGTTCTTCGTCCAGGGCCTGCTGGCCGGAGGGGTCAAGTAGGCGGAGCGAGACGGCCGAGGCGCTCGACCGGCGAGGAGACCAGGGTGATCACCGGGCGCTTCGAGCCGGGTGTGCCCGACTGGGTGTACCTGCCCGTCGAGGTGCCCGGTGGCGTCCGCGAGCTGGCCGTCCGCTACAGCTACGACCGGCCGGCGCCGCCACAGGGCGTGCCCGGCAACGCCCTGGACATCGGGATCTTCGACGAGCAGGGCTATGGGCTCGGCAACCGGCGCGGGTTCCGCGGCTGGTCGGGCGGGTTTCGGGACAGCTTCGCCATCAGCCGCTCGGAGGCGACGCCAGGCTACCTCCCAGGGCCGGTCAACCGGGGCACCTGGCACATCATCCTCGGCCCCTACACCGTCGCCCCCCAGGGCATGAACTGGACGGTGGAGGTGACGCTGCGCTTCGGCCCTCCCGGGCCGGCCTTCGACCCCGACCCGGCCCCCCACCGGGCCGACGGCCGCGGCCTGGCCTGGTACCGGGGCGACATGCACCTGCACACCGTCCACAGCGACGGCCAGCGAACCCCTGAGGAGCTGGTCGCCGGGGCCAGGGCGGCCGGTCTCGACTTCATCGTCTCCACCGAGCACAACACCTCAAGCGCCAACCTGATCTGGGGCCGGCACGCCGGGCCGGACCTGCTCGTCGTCGACGGTGAGGAGGTCACCACCCGGAACGGCCACTATGTCGCCCTCGGCCTGCGGGCCGGCGCATGGATCGACTGGCGCTACCGGGCCGCGGACGGTGCCGTCGACCGGTTCCTCGGCGAGATCCACCGCGGCGGTGGGTTGGCCGTGGCCGCCCATCCGTTCTGCCCGTTCATCGGCTGCTCCTGGAAGTTCGGCTACGCCGGCTTCGACGGCGTCGAGGTCTGGAACGGCCCCTGGACGGCCGACGACGAGGTGGCGGTCAAGGACTGGGACGCCCTGCTGGTCGAGCACGCCCGGGCTGGCCGGTGGATCCCGGCGGTGGCCAACAGCGACGCCCACCGCGAGCCGCAGGTGATCGGGCTGCCCCACAACGTGGTCCTGGCCGCCGACCTCGAGCGGCGGGCGGTGTTGCGCGGCGTGCGCTCTGGACGGCTGTGGATGGCCGAGTCGGCGGCCGTGCAGCTCTCCCTGGCCGCAACCGGCGGCGGCCGCTCGGCCGGGATCGGCGAGCGGCTGCGAGTCGGCCCCGGCCAACAGGTAGCTGTCCGCCTCGAGGTCGGCGGCGCCGTCGGCTCCGTCGTGCGGCTCTACACCGACGAGGGGCAGGTGCTGGAGACGCGTCTCCCCGACACCGGTCCCGGCGTGGTCGAGTGGACGACCACGCCGCAGGTCTCGGCCTACGTCAGGGCTGAGGTCCGGCGCCCAGAGGCCACCCCGACCACGCCCGACACCATGGTCGCGCTCACCAACCCGGTGTTCCTCGGCCAGGTGCGCTAGGGGATCAACTCGGTGCGCAGCTCGTGGCTCTCGTCGGGCAGCGGGAACTCGTACCACAGGCGGTAGCCGCCGCCACCGAGGGGCACGACGTCCAGGTAGCGGACGTCGGAGACCGGCTCGTGGCCGTCCTGGACCAGCTCGCCGGGGCGGCCGGTGCCGTGGGCCAGCCCGGTCCGCTCGGAGAAGTTCTCCTCCTTGGAGGCGCGGCCGTCGTAGCTGGCCCGGCCGTCGGGGAGGACGGCGGTGACCCTGGCCCCGCGGGCCTCCCAGGTCCCGGGCCGCGGGGCCAGGGCGGTCCCGTGCCAGTCCCATTCCAGCCCGTCCTCGCTGGTCGCGTAGGCGGTGGTCATGCGGTCCTCCTCGCCCGGCACGTCGAGCGGGTGGCAGCAGACCCAGGCGTGCCAGCGGCCGTCGCGGTAGCGGACCACCGGGTCCTTGACGGCGGTGCGGTCGTCGCCACAGAACACGGTCCGGGCCTGGGCGTCGGCCAGCCCGGCCGGGTCGTCGGCCTCGAGCACGTCGATCCACCAGTGCTTGCTCTGCGGGGTGGCCGAGCAGACGTACAGGCGCCAGCGGCCCGCCGGGGTGCGCAGCAGCGCCGGCCGCTCCATCGACTCGGCCCCGAAGCGGGCCTTGTCGAGCACGGCCACCGTGGTCAGCCGCTCGCCGTCGGCCGAGCGGGCGACCACCGTGGCCGCGCCCCGCTGGTCGGTCACCCGGACCCGGTAGGCGACGACGAAGCCGCCGTCGTGGTCGAGGGCGGCGCTGGGCGCGCCCACCCAGTGCCCCGGTCCCGCCCCCGGCGCCGGCACCGCGACCGCGACCCGGCCCGTGCCCGGCAAGGGGAAGCTCGTCATGCGGGGGATTCTAGCCGCCCCCCCGACCGGCTATGGTGGACCCGGCGGTTCCCGGACCGGATGGTGATGGTCCTCGACGGCGGGAGGGGCCGGTGCAGGCACCGGTGCGGCCGGTGGTGGTCGGGCTGGCGGTGGCCGCCGCCCTGGCCGCCCTCAGCCTCGCCGGTCGCCTGACCGACATGCCCAGCGAGCGGGCGCTGTCGGCGCCCGCCCCGCTCGGCGACGTGGACGGCCCGCCGGTGACCCAGCCGGCCTATCCGGCGTCGCTGCGGCGGCCGCTGCGCCTGCCGTCGCTCGGGCCGGCCGGCGCCTGCCCGCGGACCCGGCCGGTGCGGGCCTGGCCCTACCGGCGCGACGTCGGCGCCAACGCCGTCGCCGTCGGGGACGGGCCGGTGCTGCCGGTGTTCGTCAGGGACCCGGCCGGCGACGGCCTGCGGCCGCTCTGGATCAGCTGGCAGGCCACGCGGCCGCTGGGCGGCACCGCGATCGTCCGGGCCCGGCGGCTGGGGCCGTTCGGGGCCGGCCCGGCGGCCTTCGACGAGGGCGGCGTCCTCCTGCCGGTCAAGGTGCTCGACGAGGCGCTGTCCTCCCCGGTCGACGTGGCCGGCCGGTCCCTGCCGTTCTGGATGTCCTTCCGGCTGGACGGCGGCCGGGGCTGCTACGGCCTGCAGATCGACGGGCCGGCGTTCACTCAGGTGGTGGTCGTCGAGCTCACCGCCTGACCGGGCGGGCGCCGGGCGATGAGCTCCCGGTACCAGTGGGCGCTGGCCTTGGGGATGCGCCGCTGGCTGCCGTACTCCACGAAGACCAGCCCGAACCGCTTGGAGTAGCCCTGGGCCCACTCGAAGTTGTCCAGCAGCGACCACACGAAGTAGCCGCGCAGGTCGACGCCGTCGGCGATCGCCCCGGCGGCGGCGCCGAAGTAGCCGGCCAGGTACTGGACCCGCTCGACGTCGTTGACCCGGCCGCCGGGGTCGACGTAGTCGTCGAAGCAGGCCCCGTTCTCGGTGATGTACAGCGGCAGGCTGGTGTAGTCGGCGGCGACCCGCCCCAGGACCCGGCGGAGCGCGTCCGGGGTGATGCCCCAGCCGAACGAGGTGGTCGGCTCCTCGGGGGGGAGCCGCCGGGCGCCCAGCTCCGGATCGGTGGGGTCGGCGGCGACCACGTGGTGGTGGTAGTGGTTGATGCCGAGGTGGTCCATCGGCGCCTGGATGGTGGCCAGGTCGCCGTCCTGCACGACCTCGAAGGCCCGGGTCGGGGCGTAGTGCTCGAGCATGTCGGACGGGTAGCCGCCGCGGAACAGCGGGTCGAGGAACAGCCGGTTGGCGGCCCCGTCGCTGCGGCGGGCGGCGGCGACGTCCTCCTCGCGGTCGCTGGCCGGCGCGAAGTCGGCCACAAGGACGGTGGTCCCGACCCGGCCCGGGCCGGCGGCCCGCAGCGCCTGGACGGCCAGGCCGTGGGCCAGGTTGAGGTGGTGGGCGGCCCGGAGGGCGGCCACCGGGTCGCTGCGCCCGGGGGCGTGCTCGCCGGTGCCGTAGCCCAGGAAGGCCGCGACCCAGGCCTCGTTGATGGTGATCCAGTCCTCGGCCAGGTCGCCCAGGGCCTCCCCGACCAGGCCGGCGTACTCGCCGAAGCGCAGTGCGGTGTCCCTGGCCGGCCAGCCGCCCTCGTCCTCCAGGGTCTGGGGCATGTCCCAGTGGTAGAGGGTGACGAACGGGCGGACGCCGCGGTCGCGCAGCCCCTGGAGCAGCTGGCGGTAGAAGCCGACCGCGGCCGGGTTGAGCGGGCCGCGACCGGTGGGCTGGAGCCGCGACCACGACAGCGACAGCCGGTAGGCGCCCAGGCCGAGCCAGGCGATCAGGTCGAGGTCCTCGGACCAGCGGTGGTAGTGGTCGCAGGCGATCTCGCCGGTGTCGCCCCGGTAGACCCGGCCCGGGGTGGCGCAGAAGGTGTCCCAGATCGACGGCCCCCGGCCTCCCTCGGTGGCCGCCCCCTCGATCTGGTAGGCGGCCGTGGCCGCGCCCCACAGGAACCCGGCCGGGAACTGCTCGATGGCGGGTGCGGGCACGCCCGCTTCCTGGCTCATGGGCCCTCCTCGGGTGCGAGCTGCAGCTGGACGGTGCGGATCTCCCAGGCGGTCAGGTCCAGCCGGAGGCTGCCGCCGGCCACCGGCAGGGCGGCCCCGGCCCGGCCGAGCAGGTCGGCCTCCCGGGCCGCGACCAGCCTGCCCGGGACGGTGACGGTGGCGGTGACCGGGGCCGGGTGCTGGGCGGCCAGCCGCAGCTCCAGCCAGTCGTCCCGCCGTCGCAGGGCCGACATGGTCACGCCGTCGCCCTGGACGGCCAGGCCCGGCGCCGCCTGCGGTCCCGGCGCCTCCGGCGGCCCGCCACCGGGGGCGGTCAGCAGGTCGTGCCGGAACTGCTCCATCTGGGTGAGGACCCCGTCCTGGTGCCAGGGGCCGGGGTGCGGCTGGACGGCCAGGCTGGCCGTGACCGGGCCGAGGCACTGGGCGCCGGGGGTCGGGGTCTGCGGCCCGGCCGGCTCGTCCCGGTAGCGGTGGATGTCCCGGCTGATCTGGCCGACCGACCGGAGCAGGGTCAGGGCCAGCTCCGGGGGGTCGGTGAGCAGCTCGTACTCGGTCACCTGGTCCAGCAGCACCGCGGCCCCGCCGGCGTCGACGAAGCCGCTGGCCGGGAAGGTGGGCAGCGGCACCTCGCCGTGGCCGCCCTCGGCCGAGGTGCCCCGTTCGACCACGGCGAACTGGCCCTCGGCGAAGGAGCTGGTCGCCGGGGCGGCCAGGGGCACGTGCAGGCGCAGGCGGTGGTCGCGGCAGGGGTTGTCGAGCTCGACCCGGAGCCGCACGAACGGCTCGCCGGCCCGCAGCTCGACCTGGGTGAGGGTGCGGACGGTGGCCTGGTCGGCCGAGCGGGCCCCCCCGTCGCCGTCCAGGCCGGCCGGCCAGCGGTAGGTCCGCTCGACGGCCAGCCGGCCGCTGACCGGCCCGGCGGCCAGGGTGGTGACGGCGACCCGCTCGGGCTCGGCGACCAGCCGGTCGCCCTCGGGCGGGGCGTAGTTGTAGAGGTCGCCGGCATCGCCGCCGTCGACCAGCCGGCCGACCCCCGAGAGCGCGACCCCGCCGGCGCGCAGGTCGAGCGTGCCGTCGTCGGCGACCTCGACCGAGACCAGCCCGTTGTCAAGCCGCCCCGGCCCGGCCGCCACCGGCTCGGCGCTGACTGCGCTCGGCAGGGCGGCCACCGGCGCCGGCAGCGCCCCCCGGCCCGGCCGGGCCACGACCGCCGTCCAGCCGAGGGCCAGCACCGGGACCTGGGCCACCAGCCGGCGGCGGGGCGGGGCCAGGACCCGGACCTCCCATTGCTCGCCGGGGGCCGTGCCCGCGGCCGTCTCGACCTCCAGGCGCAGCTGGTCCATGTCGAGGTGGGGCGGGTCGGGGTGGTCGTCGACCTCGAAGGTGAGCCGGTGGGTGCCGTCGACCAGCTCGGCCGTGACGCCGTTGAGGACCCGGTTGTAGAGGTTGCGGCCGTGGATGCGGCGGAACAGCTCGGCCAGCCTCGACCCGGGCAGCCGCTCGGTGTGGAGCAGCGCGTGGTGGCGGCCCAGCTCCTGGGTGGCCGCCCGCCATCCGCCCGGCAGCTCCAGGGCGACCTCGTCCCAGTCGTCGGGGACGGCCAGGTCGAGCTCGACCAGGCCGGCCCGGGGGAAGGGGGAGGGGTTCAGCACCGCCACCGCGCCCCGGGGGACCCGGCCGGCCACCTGGGCGGCGACCCGCTCGGCCAGGCCGCCGCCGAGCTGGGCGGCCTCCGACAGCCGGACGGCGACGTGGTCGGCGACCGCGTCGGCCCCGCAGCCGGTGATCGAGTCGTGCCCGGAGGACTCGACCAGCCGCCGCCAGCCGAGGTCCAGGAACGGGGCCGGCCAGCCGGTGCCGTGCAGGGCCTGGAGCGGCTCGGCGTAGCGGGCCAGCAGCCGCTCCGCCCGCGAGCAGGCCGCCTTGAGCCCGACACGGGCCGAGGTCACGCCCATCAGGATGTTGGCCCTGGCCGACGAGCGCAGCTCACCCTGCCAGCTCGGCAGGCCGTCGTCGTCGCCGTTCCCGTCCAGGACGTAGCCGGCCAGGGTCCCGAGCCGCACCCGGAAGCGGTCCTGGTCCCGGTTGAGCTCCTCGACCAGGCCGAGCAGCTCGGGCATGGGGGCGGAGTGGTCGGTGCCGTACATGGCCAGGACCGGGTCGGCGCCGAAGAACGGGCCCAGCAGCTCCAGCAGCCTCCTGGCCGCTCCGCCCACGTCGTCGGGGAAGGAGAACAGCCCGGCGGCGTTGCCGTACCCGCCGACCAGGTACTCGGTCCTGACGGTGGAGCCGTCGGGCGCGGCCCAGTGGAAGGCGTGGTGGTCGACGGCGGCCGGGACCCCCCGCCAGACGCAGGCGTGCTCCAGGCCGGCCCGCCGCAGCAGCTGGGGGACCTGGGCGGTGTGCCCGAACTCGTCCGGCAGGTAGCCGACGGCCATGGCCCCGCCGAACCGCCGGGCCTGGGCCAGGCCGGCCTCGAGGTTGCGGACCAGCGTCTCCCCGGCGACCAGGAACTCGTCGGACAGGATCCGCCAGGGCCCGACGGCCAGCTGGCCGGTCGCGACCAGCGCCTGGATGCGCGGCTCGGCCTCGGGCCGGATCTCCAGGTAGTCCTCGAGCATGGCCGTCTGGCCGTCGAAGGTGAAGCAGAAGCGGGGGTCGGCCTCGGCCCGGTCCAGCACGTCGTCGACCATGTCGACCAGCCGCAGGCGGAAGCGCTGGAAGGGCTCGTACCACTCGCGGTCCCAGTGGGTGTGCGGCACCAGGTGCAGGACGGCCGGCGCCGGCTGGGTGGCGGTCACGAGCCGGCCTCCCCGGCCAGCTCGACCCCGCGGCGCTCGGCCAGCCGGCCGACGATCCGCTGGCAGGTGACGATGTCGGCCCGTCCCTCGGCGATGCCGGCGGCCACCGGCCGCCCGTCGGTCACCAGCCGGTGGAAGGCGACCAGCTCCTGCTCGAACGCCTCGACGGTCGAACGGTCCTCGCGGGACCTGGCGACGTCGCCGTCGAGGTCGGTCACGGTCAGCACGGTCGGGGCGTTGAGCAGGTAGGGGGACGGGAAGACGAGCGCGATCGATCCCTGCTCGTGGTGCACGCGGACCTCCTCGCGGTAGGCGGGGTAGCGGTCGAGGTAGTGCCAGCGCAGGCTGAGGCGGACACCGCCGGCGAGCACGCCCTCGGCGGCGACCGACGACCACGACCCCTCGGGCCACAGGTCGGCGTGGTCGACCCGCTCCAGCTCGCCGGCGAGGTGCCGGACGACGGCCAGGTCGTGGACGAGGCTGCCCAGCAGCACCTCGGTGTAGAGATGGCGCAGCTCGGCCGGGGCGTCCGGGCCGAGGGCGAGCCCCTGGAGCCGGGCCGTCTCGGCGCCAAGGGCGGCCAGGGTGGCCGCCGGCACGTCGCCGGGCGGCGGCTCCAGGTTGGCGTGGGCGAGCTGCGAGGCCCCCGACGGGTGCAGGACGGTCACCTCGACCGCCCGGAGGGCCGGCCGGGCGGCGGCCAGCTCGCGGTGGGCCCGCCGGACGGCCGGGTCGTACAGCTTCATGTAGCCGAGCTGCAGCGGGGTGCCCTCCTTGGCCGACAGCCGCTCCAGCGTGTCCGCCTCGGCCAGGGTGTAGGCGAGCGGCTTCTCGCACAGCGCCGGCAGGCCGCGGTCCAGCGCCGCCCCGGCCACCTGGCCGTGGGAACCGGAGGTGAGCACCAGCACCGCGTCCACCCGGCCGCTGTCCAGCAGCTCCTCGGCCGACCGGAAGTGGCTGGCCGTCCCGAGCCCGAAGCGCTCGGCCACCCGCCCGGCCAGCTCGGCCGACAGGTCGCAGACGGCCGTGACCTCGAACAGGTGGCGCTGGTTGCGCAGGAGCGGCAGGTGCACCGCCTGGGCGACCGCGCCAAGCCCGATCACGCCCAGCCGTACCCGGCTCCGGGTCATCGGCCTACCCGTCGGCGGGGGAGCGGTCCAGCAGCGGGGCCATGCTGGCCAGGTAGGCGGCCACGGCCGCGTAGTCCTGGTCGGCCAGGCCCCGGCCCTTGGCCCCGGCGTACAGCTCGGCCACCCGCTCGGTCGCGGGCAGGCTGGCCCGGGCGGCCCTGGCCGCGTCGACGGCCAGGCGGAGGTCCTTGTGCATCAGGGCCAGCCGGAACCCGGGGTCGCCGTAGTCGCCGCCGCGGAGCTTGTCCCGCTTGGACCGCACCGTCTGGGTGGCCACCGAGGCGCCCTCCAGGACGTCAAGGGCGGCGTCGGGGGAGAGCCCCAGCAGCCGGCCGAGCGTGAACCCCTCCGCGACCGCGGCCGTCACCCCGCCGAGCACCAGGTTGACCATCAGCTTGGCCGCCTGGCCGGCCCCGACCGGCCCGACGTGCCAGGTCCGCTCCGGGTCGCCCAGGATCTCCAGCAGGGGCCGGGCCCGGCCCACCGCCTCGTCGGTCCCCCCGACCATCACGGCCAGCGTGCCCTCGGCCGCCGGGCCGACCGACCCCGCCACCGGGGCGTCCACGAACCCGACGCCCCGTTCCTCCAGCGCCCCGGCCACCTTCCGGGCCGGTCCCGGCCCGGTGGTCGACATGTCGATCAGGAGGTCCCCCGACCCGAGGCCGCCCGCGAGGCCGTCCCGGCCGAGCACCACCTGCTCCAGCGCCCCGCCGTCGGTCAGCATGGTGATCGCCACCTCGGCCCTGGCCCCGGCCTCGGCCGGCGATCCCGCCACCTCGGCCCGGCCGGCCAGCGCCTCGGCGTGCGCCCTGGTCCGCGACCAGACGACCAGTTCGTGCCCAGCATCGGAAAGGCGCCCCGCCATGGGGGCGCCCATCCGACCGAGCCCGAGAAACGCGACCCGGGTCACGCCGTGTCAGACCTCCGTTGCCCCGGTCCTCGACCCGCCGTCCTCGGTCTTCGCTTCCCGCCGCTCCCGAGCGCCGGCACCCTCGGCGATGCGGCCGATGGCTACGCCGGTGTCCTTGTCGAAGAAGTGGAACCCGCCGGTGTCGACGGCCAGGTCGACAGTGCGGCCCACCTTGGCCTGGGTCTTGGGATTGACCCGGGCGGTCCATAGCCCGTGGCCTTCCCCGGCCAGCTCCTCGGCCTCGACCTCGTCCTTGGCCGCCTTGTCGAAGCGGGCGATCATGATGTCGTGATGGACCTGAGGGGCGGCCATGTGGAAGATCAGGTTGACCTCTGAGCCCAGCTCCTCGGTGACCGCGACCTCGCCCTTGACCCGAGGCCAGTCCTGGGGGGCGAAGGCCCCATCCTCCATGCTGGAGGGCCGCAGCCCCACGATCAGCTGCTTGTCGAAGTAGCCGTCCAGGCCCTCCCGGGCGCTGACCAGCTGCTCAGGCAGCGGCACCTTGTGCTCGGCGAACAACAACGTCGGCCCCTGATCGCGGACCAGCTTGGCCTCGGCCAGGTTCATCGCCGGGCTGCCGATGAAGGTGGCCACAAACAGGTTGTCGGGGGCGTCGAACAGCATCTGGGGGGTGTCGACCTGCATCAACT
>CALGFH010000114.1 GCA_937881255.1 uncultured Actinomycetes bacterium | reverse complement strand
CCGTCGGGGTGGTGACCTCCTTCACCCTGGCCCAGGCGGGCATGACCCGCCGCCACCTGCGCCTGCGCGAGCAGGGCTGGCGCGGCGGCGTCCTCATCAACGGGGTCGGGGCTCTGGTCACCCTGGTCGCCCTGGTGGTGATCGTCGTCGGCAAGTTCACCCAGGGCGCCTGGATGGTGGTGATCGCCATCCCGCTGCTGGTCTGGCTGCTGCTGCGCATCCAGCGGACCTACGGCCGGGAGGTGGCCCAGCTCAAGGTGCAGGCGAGCCAGCGCCTGGCCCCGCCCAAGCCCCGGCACGAGGTGGTGGTGCTGATCGAGGACCTCGACCAGGCCGCCCTGAGCGCGCTCCAGTACGCCCGCCAGCTCAACCCGCTGACCATCACCGCCCTGCACGTCGCCGTCGACCCCGACCACGCCCGCGAGCTGGGCCGGCTCTGGGCCAAGGTCCACATCCCGTTCCCGCTGGAGCTGGTCGACGCCCCCGACCGCAACCTGCTGGCCACCGTCGAGGAGGCCGTGGCCGAGCGGGTCCGGCCCGACACCGAGGTCACCGTCCTGGTCCCGCGCCGCCGCTACGTCGGCTTCTGGCGCCGGGTCCTGCACGACCAGACCTCGGCCGGCCTGACCCGGGTGCTCGGCTCGATGGAGAACGTGAACGTGACCATCGTGCCGTTCCACCTGGGGAGCCAGCCCCAGCTAGTCCCGGTCAAGGGCCCCTGAGGGGGTGGCGGGCGAAGAGGCCGGCCAGGGCCTCGGCCATGGCCTGGGGGCTGGCCCCGCCAAGGACGGCCAGGACCGGCTGGGTGACGCGGGCGGCGTCGGCCTCGCCGAAGGGCCACTGCTGGACGGCCGGCAGCTCCTGGCCGAAGAAGGTATCGGCGTCGGCCACCGCCCGCTCCAGCGCGCCCGGGAGGGCGTCCTCCATGACCTGGCGGTAGCCCGGGCCGGCCACCCCCCGCATCCACAGGTCGATCGCCCCCGCCGGGTCGCCGGCGCGGTAGCGCTCCATGGCCGGCACGGCCACCGCCTGGCCCCAGGCGGCCCGGCTCGGGACCGGCAGCAGGGCCGGCTCCAGCAGGGCCAGCGAGCCCACCGTCCCCGGGGCGTCCAGGGCCAGCTGCAGGGCGATGTTCCCGCCCGAGGAGTGGCCGACCAGATGGGCCCGCTCGACCATCCTGTACCCAGAACGCTTGGGCCGGGCCTCCCGGTTTAGGGGGACTTGATGGCCAGGAACTCGCTGGTGTCGTCGCCCTTGCGGCGCTCCTCGCCGGGGACCCGCTGGTCGCCGAGGCGGCGGGGGCGGCCCCGGGCGCTCCAGCGCTCGATCAGGTAGGGCTTGGCGGCCAGGAACACCTCGGCGAAGGCGGCGATCCGCTCCTCGGCCTGCTCGGGGGTGTCGTCGGCGGCCTCGCGCACGAAGGTGGCCGTGCGGGCGAAGTACAGCGGGATCATCGAGGAGACCAGCCGGTCCTGGTCGATCACCTGGGCGTTGTAGGCCAGCAGGTAGTCGTAGCAGATGCGGGCCCACAGCTCGACCGGGAGGACGAACCCCTCGGGCCGCTCGCTGGCCTGGTGGATGGCCTCCTTGACCCCGTCGAAGTGCTGGGCGGCCAGGACCTCCCGCCAGAGCTCGTTCTCGGCCACGTAGCCCTCGACGAAGCGCCACACCAGCCGGTCCAGGTTGACGCGGATCTCCTCGGTCGAGGTGGCCGTGCGGAACCCGTAGGTGGGGACGTCGGCGATGCCGTCGGTCTCGGACCAGCGGTCGACGTAGCGCCCGGCCAGGGCGAACAGGCTCCCCACGACCTGGCGGAACATCGGGCCGAGGTCGCGGCCGGGGTCCTTGGCGTCGTGCAGCTTGGCCCCGAGCACGCTCTGGCAGACGCTGAAGCCCTCGCACAGCGCGACCGTGGTCATCCAGATGTCGACCCCGAAGCGGGCCACGTCGGTGCTCCACACCTGCTTGCCGGCCCAGTGGGCGGCCAGCCGGCCCGAGAAGCCGAAGTCGCCGCCGATCGGCTGGCGCAGCCGCCGCCCGTACATGGCGGCGGTCAGCGGGAAGGCGATCGAGTTGGTGATGGTGCCGTCCAGCTTGTGCCGGGCGTACAGCGGGGTGACCAGGTCGTGGCCGTGCTCCAGGACCGGCCCGACCAGCCGGTCGATCCAGGCCGGGCTGACCGAGCGCAGGTCGGCGTCCAGCACCGCGCAGCCCCTGGCCCCGACGGCCGCGGCCAGCTCGAAGATGGCCCGGAAGGCCGAGCCCTTGCCGGACAGGCCGACATAGGTCATGGCCAGCTTGTCGGGGCGCTCGACCTTGGGGTCGAGCAGCAGCAGCTCCTCGTCGCCGTCGGTGGTGGCGGCCATGGCCGCCTCGACCGTGCCGTCGGCCGAGTTGCCGTCGGAGACGGCGATCAGGCAGCGGCGGTCGGGGAAGTGCTTGCGCAGCCCGGCCTCGACGGCCCGGACGACGTGGCCGATCGTCCGGGCGTTCTGGAACGACGGGATGCCGACGAGCACGTCGACGGGTCGGTCGCCGTCCAGCAGGGCCGCTGCATCATCGCTGAGCACGCCGTGCGAAAGGCGCTCCAAGGGTGGTCCCCCCTCTAGATGGACGTGGTCGCCCGCATTCCATCACGACGAGGAGGAGGAGACCGAGCGGAGCAGGGGCCGGCGGCCGAGGCGGAAGGGCACGATGGTCACGTTGACCCCGTCCATGCTGCCAAGGGCCCGCACCAGCCCGGCCGAGGAGTTGTCGTGCAGGACCCGGCGCCACAGGGTCGCGTAGCGGCGCTTGGGCACCAGCACGGTGACCTCGGTGTCGGGCCGGACCAGCTCGGCGATGGTCGCCTGGGTGGTGGCGAGCAGGTTGCGGTCGGGGGCGTCGACCACCTCCAGCGGGGCCGGCACGTTGACCCGGGCCCAGAGCAGGGCCAGCTCCTTGGCCCGCTCGGGGTCGACGGCGATGTGCAGGGCGGTCATGCGCAGCGGGTTGAGCTGGCGGGCGTACTGGAGGGCCCCGATGGTGGCCCGGTCCAGCGCCTCCACCAGGACCACCACCTCGTGGCGGGGCTTGGGCGGGGCCAGGCGGTCGCTGACCTCGACGGTGAGCTCGCCCAGCTCCCCGCGGTAGGTGTTCTGGGTGCGCAGCAGCAGCCAGACCAGCAGGGGCACGGCCACCACGACCATCCAGGCCCCGTGGGTGAACTTGGTGATCGTGATGACGATCAGCACCAGCAGGGTGACCGTGCCCCCGAGGCCGTTGATCAGCAGGCCGTTGCGCCAGCCGGGCTGGCGCAGGCGCAGATGGCGGCGGGTCATGCCCGCCTGGGCCAGGGTGAAGGAGGTCACCACCCCGATGGCGTACAGCGGGATCAGCGCGTGCACGCTGGCCTTGAAGGCGATCACCAGGAACACGGCCCCGGCGGCCAGGACCAGGATGCCGTTGGAGTAGACCAGCCGGTGGCCCCGCTTGCGCAGCTGCCGGGGCATGAGCGCGTCCTGGGCGGCGAACGAGGCCAGGATCGGGAAGCCGTTGAAGGCGGTGTTGGCCGCCAGGACCAGGATGAACAGGGTGGCGATCTGCACGAACACGAACAGGGCCTGGCCGATGCCGCCGCCCAGCACATGCTGGGTCAGCTGGGCGACCAGGGTCGGGTGGCCCGACTCGAACGGGCGCGCGTCCAGCTGGATGGCCAGGTAGGTGATGCCGATGAACAGGAAGCCCATGATCAGGGCCATGGCCACCAGGGTGCGCTGGGCGTTCTGGGCCTCCGGCTTCTTGAACGCCGGCACCCCGTCGGCGATCGCCTCGACCCCGGTCAGGGCGGTCGTCCCGGCCGCGTAGGCGTGCAGCAGCAGGAACAGCGACACCAGCGCCAGCGGCTCCCCGGCGCCGGCCAGCTCCTGGGCCTTGGCCGGGTCGTAGGCGATCGGGTCGATCTGGCCGGAGAGCACCCGGTAGACCCCGAGCACGACCACGCCGCCCAGGCTGAGGATGTAGACGTAGGTGGGGACGGCGAAGATCTTGCCCGACTCGCGGATGCCCCGCAGGTTGCCCCACATCAGCAGGATCACGAAGCCGACCGAGATCTCGACCCGGAGGTCCTGCAGGGCCGGGATCGCCGAGGACAGGGCGGCCGTCCCGGCCGACACGCTCACCGCCACCGTGAGCACGTAGTCGACCAGCAGGGCGGCCGCGCAGACGGCCGCGAACGACCCGCCGAGGTTGTCGCGGGTCACCATGTAGGCGCCCCCGCCCTGGGGGTAGGCGGCGATCACCTGCCGGTAGGACAGGACCAGGATCAGCAGCAGCACCGCCACCCCGGCGGCCAGGGGCAGGGCCAGCCCGACCGCCGCCGTGCCCGCGACCACCAGCACCAGCAGCATCTCCTCGGTGGCATACGCGGTCGAGGAGATCGGGTCGGAGGAGAACACGGCCAGCGCGACCCGCTTGGAGATCCGCTCGTGGGCCAGCTGGGCCGTCTTGAACGGCGGGCCCAGCATGGCCCGCTTGGCCCGGTAGCCGAGTGACTGGTAGCGGTCCTCGGCGTCGGGCTGCGGGATCGTCCGCAGCTTGGGCGCGGCGTTCGGCTCGAGTTCTGTGGCCATGTCCCCTGCTCCGTCGCAGCTTGGTGCCCCAACAGCCTACCGCCCGGCGCGAGCCTGGACGGGACCACCGGCCATGGCCGGATCGGGCCACCCCGATCTCCTCCCGTCGAGCTATGCAAGCTCATGCCCAGCCGACGATGTTCAGGAATGTCGGCGGCGCCCGGGCCTCCCGGTGTGACGGGAGCGGCGGCCCTGAAGCATCGGGCCCGGGCGCCGCTGGCATCTTCTCAGCCCTGGAGCTCCGGCGACGCCTGGGGAAGGATCGGCTCGCCCCGGCGGCGGCGGTCCAGGACCACGTTGAGGGCGGCCCCGTAGAGGATCAGCTGGCCGAAGAAGCCGAGCCAGACCAGCAGCAGCGTCACCGAGACCAGCGACCGGGGCAGGGCTCCGATGCCGGCCGACTGGCTGGCCCAGAAGTCGAAGCCGCGCTTGAGCACGTAGAAGCCGACCGCCCCGAAGACCGCCCCAGGGACCTGGCGCAGCCAGGACTGCTTGCGGGCCGGCAGGAACCGGTACAGCAGCAGGAGGACGATCCCCATCGAGGCCGGCCCGGCCAGCTCCTCGATCATGGAGATGACCGGGCTGGTCGCCTCCAGCTCCAGGGTCCGCTGGGCGGTGGCCGAGACCCAGATGGTGAGCAGGGCCGAGCCGAGCAGCACCGTGCCCAGCATCATCACGATCAGGATGTTGACGATCTTCTGGCCGACCGGGTTGCGGCCGCTCGGCACCTGCCACATGCGGTTCATGCAGGCGGTCATCGACCCGACGAAGCCGCTGCCGGCGTAGGCCACGCTGAGCAGGCCGAACACCCCGAGGGCGGCGCTGTTGGCGACGACCTGGTCGATGACCTCCTGGAACACCTCGGTGCCGACGCCGGGGAAGGCCTGGTTGAGGGCCTCGGCCACCGCCGCCTGGGCCTCCGGCCCCGGGCTGGCGAAGGTGGCGATCACGAACGCCGCCACCATCAGCAGCGGCAGCAGCGACAGGAAGGTGTAGTAGGCCATGCTGCCCGAGAGCAGGGCGCCCTCGGCCTTGGAGAAGGTCTGGATCACGGCCCAGGGGAAGCGGGTGTACCGGTTGCCGGCCAGGAAGCGGTAGAGCCGGCCGATCGCCTGCTCGATGTGGACCTCCGGGCGCCTGGGCTCGGCGTCGGCCTTGGCCATCTCCCATCCTCCCTCTTAGGAATGAGGATGGCAGATGTTCAGGCCTTGGAAACCACCGTGAGCAGCGACGCCTCGGGCCGGCAGGCGAACCGGAAGGGCGCGTACTTGCTGGTGCCGAGGCCGGCCGACACGTGCAGCCAGCTCGACCCCCAGCGCGACAGCCCGCGTACCTGATCGCGGGGCAGGTCGCAGTTGGTCACCAGCGCCCCCACCCCGGGCAGGCAGACCTGGCCGCCATGGGTGTGCCCGGCCAGCACCAAGTCGTAGCCGTTGCCCGCGAAGGCGTCAAGGGCCCGCCGGTAGGGGCTGTGCACCACCCCGAGGCGCAGGCGCGGCCGGGCCTCCCCGTCTGCCGGGACGGGGACGTCGAGGTCGTCGCGGCGGATGTGGGGGTCGTTGAGGCCCGCCACCTCGACGTCGCCGAGCTGGCCGCGGCGGTTGGCCA
>CALGFH010000113.1 GCA_937881255.1 uncultured Actinomycetes bacterium | reverse complement strand
TGGCCCCCTCGGCCACGGCCCTGGCCACCGGGTGCTCGGAGGCGTCCTCGAGGCTGGCCGCCAGGGCCAGCAGCTCGGCGGGGTCGACGCCGTCGTCGGCGGCCACCTCGACCAGGGCCATGCGGCCCTTGGTGAGGGTGCCGGTCTTGTCGAGCAGGGCGGTGGTCACCCGGCCGGCCCGCTCCAGCACCTCGGCCCCGCGGATCAGGATGCCCAGCTGGGCCCCGCGGCCGGTCCCGGCCATGACCGCGGTCGGGGTGGCCAGCCCGAGCGAGCACGGGCAGGCCACGATCAGCACGGCCACGGCGGCCGAGACCGCCTCGGCGGCCGTGTGCCCGGTGGCCAGCCAGCCGGCGAAGGTCAGGGCGGCGATGGCGAGGACCACGGGGACGAACACGCCCGCGACCCGGTCGGCCAGGCGCTGCACCGGGGCCTTGGAGCCCTGGGCGGCCTCGACCAGCCGGACGATCTGGGCCAGGGCGGTGTCGGCCCCGACCCGGGTGGCCCGCACCACCAGCCGGCCCTCAAGGTTGACGGTGGCCCCGGTGACCTCGTCGCCCGGGCCGGCCTCGACCGGGACCGACTCGCCGGTCAGCAGCGACCGGTCGATCGAGGAGCGGCCCTCCTCGACCACCCCGTCGGTGGCCAGCTTCTGGCCGGGGCGGACCACGAACCGGTCGCCGACCGCCACCTGCTCGACCGGCACCGGCACCTCGGCCCCGTCGCGCAGCACCATGGCCGTGCCCGAGCCCAGCTCGGCCAGGCGGCGCAGGGCCTGGCCGGAACGGCTGCGGGCGCGCTGCTCGAGCCAGCGGCCGAACAGGATCAGGACCACGATGATGGCCGCGACCTCGAAGTACAGGTGCGCCCCGCCGGGCTCCCCCGGGGCCGGGTCGCCGGGTCCGGCGGCCAGCAGCGCCGACACCGACCAGCCCCAGGCGGCCAGGGTGCCCAGCGAGACCAGGGTGTCCATGGTGGCGGCCCGGTGGCGCAGCCCGGCCAGGGCGGCCCGGTGGAAGCCCGCCCCGGCCCACAGCACCACCGGGGTGGCCAGGACCGCCGACAGCCAGGCCCAGCCCGGGTACTGCAGCGCCGGGAACATGCCCAGGGCGAGCACGGGCACGGTCAGGGCGGCCGCGGCCAGCAGGCGGGTGGGCGGCGCGTCGCCGTCGGCGCCGGCGCCCGGGTCGCGGCCGACCGCGTAGCCGAGCGCGGCCACCTTGTCCGAGAAGGCCGGGGGGCCGGTGACCGCCGGGTCGTAGACCACCGTGGCCCGCTCGGCGGCCAGGTTGACGCTGGCCGAGGCGACCCCGTCGATCCGGTTCAGGCCCCGCTCGATCCGGGCCGCGCAGGCCCCGCAGGTCATGCCCTCGATCGGCAGGTCGACCCTGGTCGCCAACGCCACCTCCGATGCTCCGTGGATACCCACCCCGGGTACCATCAGATACTCTACCCGGGTATAGGGCATGCAAGCAGAGGAGGCGCCGTGCCCGGCTACACCATGCAGAAGCAGCAGCTGCAGACCCGGCTGCGCCGCATCGAGGGCCAGGTCCGCGGCGTGGCCCGCATGATCGACGAGGACAAGTACTGCGTCGACGTGGTCACCCAGGTCGCGGCCATCCAGGCCGCCCTCGACAAGGTCTCCCTCGGCCTGCTCGACGGCCACATCCGCGGCTGCGTCCGCGACGAGATCAAGGCCGGCGGCGGCGAGGCCAAGGTCGACGAGCTGCTCGAGGTGATGGACCGGGTCCTGCGCCGCTGACCTGATACCGGGCGGCCGCCCCGGCTCACGGCGGCGGCGGATCTGCCGATAGCTCCCTGAAGAAGCCGTTCAGCGGCGACGGAGGGAGCTGCGGTGCTGACCTGGTTGGCGGTCGCCCTGCTGGCCGGGGCGGCCGTGGTCGCGATCGGCTGGGGCCTGCGCCGCGCCGACGAGCTGGGCCGGCCGCGCCGGTTCCCCTGGGTGACCGTGGCCCTGCTGCTGGCCATGGGGGCCGGCGCCGCCGTCCCGGGGGTGCTCCGGGCCTCCCAGGAGCGGCGCCTCGGCGGGGCCGCCTCGGTGCTGGCCGGGGCCAGGGTGGCGGTGCGCTGCCAGAGCTTCGGCGGGGCCTTCGTCGACGCCGGCCCCGAGCTCGGCTACGTGCGCTGGCGGGCCGACGGGTCCCCGGAGCCGTGGACCCTGATCAAGCGCGACCAGTGCCGCCACCTGGCCGCCTACGCGCGCTCGGACAAGCGCCGGCCCACCCGCGACCAGGTGGTGGCCGTGCACGTCCTGACCCACGAGGCGATGCACCTGTCGGGGCGCCTGGACGAGGCGGTGGCCGAGTGCGCGGCCGTCCAGCGCGACGCCCAGACGGCCAGGCTGCTCGGTGCCGGGCCGGCCGACGCGGCCGAGCTGGCCGGCGCCTACTGGCGCAACGTCTACCCGCTCATGCCCGAGGGCTACCGGTCGGGCGAGTGCCGCGCCGGCGGGGCCATGGACGAGCGCCTGCCCGACGCCCCGTGGCTTGCGCCGCTGCCGCCCTAGCCGTTCGATACGGGCAGAGCAGGCATCAATACCTGAAGGGAGCGCCATCATGCTCGGTGCAGTGCTGCTTGGCCTCGTCGCCGGCGTGATCGCCAGGATGCTCACGCCCGGCGACGTGTTCCGCAACATGAGCGGCCCAACGTCGTGGCTGGCGTCGATCGCCCTCGGCCTGGCCGGCGCCATCCTCGGCTACCTGATCTTCACCGTCGGCCTCGGCATCGGCGACACCGACATCTTCGACTTCGGCGGCATCATCTCGGCCATCATCGGCACGGTGATCGTGCTCGTGGTCGTCGGCTTCTTCATGCGCCGCCGGGGCACTACCGCCCTGTAGGGCTGGGCGCCGCCATCGCCACCGTACCCGGAGATACGTCGCGTCCGGACTTGGCGGCATCTTCCAATTCGTAGATGCTTGTCCGCAGATTGGTGATTTGCGTCGGCGGGAGGAGAGCCAGTGAAGGTTCGAAGCATGCTCCGCGTCCTGGTCATCGCGACCATCGCGGCCATGCTGGGGGCGATGCTGCCCCAGCTGGCCTCGGCCGCCCCTGAGAAGGCGTCCGGGCGCTACCTGGTCAAGGCCAGGTCGTCGGCCGACTACACCGGCCTGCGGGCCAAGGCCGTCAAGGAGGGCGCGCGTGTCCTGCGCGACCTGCGGCAGGTCAACACCATGGTGCTGAGCGCCCCGGCGGCCACCCGCAGCAGCCTGGCCGCCGACCGCCGCACCCTCGGCGTCGCCCGCAGCCAGGTGCGCAAGCTGGCCGCCGAGGTGGGCGCGCCCAACCTGGACAACCCGGGCCTGAAGGGCGCCACCCGGCTCAAGGCCAAGGCGCCGGCGGCCACCACCGCGGCCGGGGTCAACCCCGACCCGGCCTGGGACTACAAGGGCCTGCTGTGGGACTACCGCCGCATCGGCCTGCCCCAGGGCTGGAAGACCACCGCCGGCAGCTCCAAGATCACCGTGGCCGTGGCCGACACCGGCCTCGACTTCACCCACGCCGAGCTGGCCCCCAAGGTGAAGGCGGTGGTCGACTTCACCGGCCTGGAGGACCCGCCCATCTGCAAGACCGCCTTCGGCGTGTCCGACGAGGACCTGGCCGCCGAGTTCGGCGGGCCGGTGACCACCGACTGGAACGGCCACGGGTCCTGGATCGGCGGCCGCATCGCCGCCGCCCTCGACGGCACCGGCATCAACGGGATCGCCCCCAAGGTCAACCTGGTGGCGCTCAAGATCTCCCAGTGGTGCGGCTCGGCCTACGACGAGGAGCTCCTCGCCGCGTTCGTGACCGCCGCCGACATGGGCGTGGACGTCGTCAACATCTCCTTCGGGGGCTTCCAGGACATCTCCACCCCCGAGGGCCAGGCCATCTACCAGGCCTACATCGACGCGGCCGCCTACGCCCGCAGCAAGGGCACGGTCATCGTGGCCTCGGCCGGCAACGAGCACGTCCGGGTCGGGGCTGGCGGCAGGATCCTCAGCCACGGCGAGCTCACCACCCCCGGGACCCTGCCCGAGGACTTCGTCGACCCGTTCGGCCAGGTCACGCTGCCCGGTGGTGCGCCCGGCTACGTGGACGTGGCCGCGACCAACCGGATCAACGTCCCGTCCTCGGCCAGCTGCCCGCCGGGCACCATCGGCGACCCGGGCGACCCGGACGCCGACCCGCCCGTGCCGCCCGACTTCAACGCCACCTGCAAGCCGGCCAGCGACCGCCACCACGCGGCCGGGCCAGGCCGGCAGAACCAGCTCGCCTACTACTCCAACTTCGGGCCGCGGATCGACATCGCCGGACCGGGCGGGGCCCGCAAGTTCAACCTGGGCAACTACGACCGGGGCGGCACCCCCGGGTTCCCGTACACCCTGGACGACCTGACCAACGCCTGGCAGGTGTTCAGCACCACCTCCAACTGGGCGGTGCAGATCCCCTGCTTCACCTTCACGACCGGCTCCGGGTTCCCCCAGGGCGAGTGCTACTCGACCATCCAGGGCACCTCGATGGCGGCGCCGCAGGTGGCGGGGTCGCTGGCCCTGGTGGCCAGCGCCCACCCGTCGCTGCGCAAGCGCCCGGGGGCGCTGATCTTCCGGCTCAAGCGGCTGGCCAACGACGGCCCGACCAACCGCACCAGGGACCTGTCGGCCACCGACACCTCGCCGGGTGACCTGAGCGGCATTCCCTGCCCCACCGGCTACTGCCACCTCGAGGGCCCGCGGATCCCCGACTCCGAGGCGTACGGGGCCGGGCTGGTCAACGTGGCCACCCCGTAACGGCAGCGGGACGAGGGGCCGGCCGGAATGGCCGGCCCCTCAGCCTTGGACGGGCCAGGTGTGGACCGGGTCGCCGGTCGCCTGGAGCTCCAGGTAGCGCTCCAGCAGCTCACCGACGGCCTGCTCGCGGCCCGCTCTGCCCTCAAGGGCGGCCAGGGTGCGGCGCTGCCAGACGGCGCCGGTCTGGCCGGAGGCGGCCCGGTCGCCGATCACCCCGAGCAGCCGGTCGGCCTCGCCGGCGTCGACCCCGGCCTCGACCAGACCGCGGCGGGCCTCGGGCAGCAGCCGCGGCACCAGCTCGGCCGCGCCGACCCGCTCGGGGGTGCCGTCGGCGCCCGGCCACTCCAGCTCGGCCTCAAGGCCGAGGCGGGCCGCGTCGTAGAAGTTGGCGTGGGCCCTGGCGAACAGCAGCTTCCCGGTCCAGTCGTCGGCGCCCGGGGCCAGGGCCAGGGTCAGCCCGAGCAGGAAGGCGGCGTTGGCCAGCATGTCGGTCACGGTCGGCCCGGCCGGCAGGGGCCGCATCTCGATGCGCAGGTGCCCGCCGAAGCCGCTGTCGTAGATGGCCCGGTTCCAGCGCCACACCGTGCCCTGGTGCAGCCGCAGCTCGTCCAGGCGGGGCACCCCGGCGGCGCCCAGGGCCAGCAGCGGGTCCTGGTCGCCGCAGATCGGCAGCAGCGGCTCGTGGTGGCGCACGCTCTCCTCGAACAGGTCGAGAATGCTGGTGCGCAGCCAGTCGGTGCCGAACGCGACCCGGGAGACCAGCCGCTTCCGGCCGGGGGTGTCGCGGTCGTCGGCCGCCTGCTCGAACAGGGCGATGCGGGTCTCCTCCCACAGCACCCGGCCGAGGAAGATGGGCGAGTTGCCGGCCGCGGCCAGCACCGGGGCGGTGGCCAGCTGGGCGGCGTTGAAGCTGGGCACGTAGTCCGCCGGGTCGACCCGCAGGTGCACCTGGAAGGAGGTGTTGGCCCCCTCCATGACGATGTTGTCGCGCACCACCCGCAGCGGCTCGGGGTCGCGGCCGCTGATCTCGATCTCGAACGGCTCGGCCTTGACCCGGCTGAGGCTCCAGTCCAGCGCCCGGTAGCGGGGGGCGTCGGTGATGGCCCCGCGGTGCAGGTCCTGGTCGCGCAGGGTGGGCAGGATGCCGACCATGGCCACCCGGCCGCCGTGGGCGGCGGCGGTGGCCCGGACCGATTCCAGCGCCCCCTCCAGCTCGCGCCCCAGGCCGGTCAGCGGCTGGCCGGCCAGGGGCAACGGCGACGGGTTGACCTCCAGGTTGAACCGGTCCAGCTCCAGGGTCAGGCGGGGGTCGCCGGCGTCCTCGAGGATGGCCTGGTTCCTGCCCAGGGGGTGGCCCTGGTCGTCGATCAGGAACAGCTCCAGCTCGGCCCCGATGGTCCGGGGGCCGACCCCGAACCCCGGCTGCTC
>CALGFH010000112.1 GCA_937881255.1 uncultured Actinomycetes bacterium | reverse complement strand
CGTTATGTTAACCGGCTCCGCCCCACCGCCGTCTGGAGGGCGGTAGGATCCCGCCGATGGCTGCCTCTGCTGATCAGGTCCTGATCGTGCTGCTGTCGGCGCTCGTCGGCTACGGCGGCAAGTTGGCACAGGACTGGTGGACGGCCAGGCGGGCGCAGCAGAAGGAAGACGCGGCGCTGCGGTCGCTGCACCGACAGCAGTTCCATCTTCCCCTGCGGGATGCCGGACGGCAGCTGGAGGCCAGGCTCTCCGAGCTGGCCGGGATCTACCGGGGGGAACCGAGCCAGCACACGCCCGGGTCGTTGAACGGTGACTTCCGTGAGCTCTACCTCCTCAGCCGGGACGAGCTCCTCTGGAGCGGGGATGCGCGCCCGAGCATCCTGGACAGCGACGGGGACCAGCCGCGGCGAGACGACCAGGCCGTGCAGGGGCTGCGGAAGCGCATGTGCTACGAGCTGACCCTGGCCACCAGCGCGCTGTACTGGACCGCCCGGTACCTTGCCTACGCCAGGCTCGTGCATCTTCACCTCAGCGGCGGTGGGTCGAACCTGGACGAGGCCGATCAGGAGGGCCTTGACCGGTTGATCGCCGATGTGGGGGCGGCGCTCCAGGGCAAGGGCGGCGCGGGAATCTTCTCCGAGCAGCAGGACTCGATCGCGGAGATGATGGTCGACACCGACGGGAAGGTCCTGTCCCACTACGAGTTCCGGCGGAGGCTCCTGGAGCTGCCGGGCTGGGAGCAGTTCACCGCCCTGTTCCTGTTCTTCATCTCAGAGGACGACCAGCTCGACATCGAGGCGCTTGACGAGCCCGAGAAGCACCGTGCCCGCTTCGTGGCCAAGCTGCGCCACGAGGTCGACGCCACCATCAGGGCGCTGGCGCAGCTGGAGAGACGGCTCACCGAGATCTGCGGATCGCGGACGCGCTGAGACGGGACACCGGCATGACTCGGATGTTCGCGACCGCGGTGCCAGGGCTGGGGCCGATGGTCGGCCGGGAACTGGGCCGCCTTCCCGGTGTCGTGGCGCGGGATTCGGGGTTCGACGGGCGGTCCGATGTGGTGCTGTTCGAGGCGGAACGCGGGAGCCGGTCGGCGGTCGTCGACCTCGGGCTCGCCGAGGACGTGTTCGTCGAGGTCGGCCGGACGCTCCGGTCCGACGGGGACCGGCCCGGCTGGATCGCGGGCCGGGTGTGGCGGCCGGAGCGTGTCCAGCGGGCGCTGTCGGTCTGGGCCGAGGAGGTCCGGCCGTTGTCGGGGGCGATGACGTTCCGGGTGATCGCCAGGGTCCTGCAGGAGCGTTCCTTCCTGCGGACCGAGCTGCGGCAACAGGTGACCAGGGCGGTCCAGCGGGATCGGCCCAGGTGGCGGGTCGAGGACCCGGCCCAGGTCGAGGTGTGGGTGATCGAGTATGCGGCGGGGCGGTTCGTGGTCGGGCTTCGCCTCTCCGACCAGCGGATGCGTCAGCACGACGGCCGGGTCGTGGAGCGTGAGGGCGCCCTGCGGCCGACGGTCGCCCGGGCCATGGTCGCCCTCGCGGGCGAGCCAAGGGGGGTGCTGCTCGACCCCTGCTGCGGCTCGGGAACGATCCTTGGCGAGGCGCTGGCGGCCGGCTGGCGGGTCCGGGGCCTCGACATCGATCCCGAGGCGGTGCGAGCCGCCCGCCGGAACGCCCCGGGCGCCGACGTTCGCGTGGGTGACGCCCGCTGCTTGGAGGTGGCCGACCACGGCGTCGGGGCGAGCGTGTCCAATCTGCCCTTCGGGCAGCGGTACGGCGTCCAGGGGGACCCGGACGGCTGGCTGCGGTCGGTGCTCGGGGAGCTGGCCCGGGTGACGCGTCCGGGCGGCCGGGTGGTGCTGCTGCACCCGCGGCTCCCCCACCCGGTGGTCCCGGGGACCTTGCGCATGCGGGACCGGGTGCGGATCCGGCTCCTCGGCCTGGAGACCACGATCTGGGTGTACGACCGCACCGGCTGAGCCGCCGAGTGGGATGCTGAGAGACGACGGGAGGAGGTCGGGCATGGCGTTCGAGCGGTATCTGGCCGAAGAGGTGGCCATCGATCACGGCGACGGGGTGATCTCGCGGCGGGAGGCGCTGCGGCGGCTGGGGCTGCTCGGTCTGGGCGTCCCGGCGGCGTCGGCGCTGCTGGCCGCGTGCGGCGGGGACGGCGACGGGGCCGGCTCGACGGCGCCGACGACGGCCTCGGCGGCGGCGGCGGCGCCGGGTCCGGTGGTGGAGACCGAGGCGGTGACCTTCCCGGGGCCGGAGGGGCGGACCCTGCAGGGGGCGTGGGCGGCGGCCGACCAGCCGGGCGGGGCCGTGCTGGTGATCCACGAGAACCGCGGGCTCACCGACCACATCCGCTCGGTCGCCGGCCGGCTGGCCGGCAGCGGCTACTCGGCCCTGGCCATCGACCTGCTCTCGGCCGAGGGCGGGACCGCCGCCCTGGGCGACGAGGCCGCGGCGATGGCCGCGCTCAGCGGCGCCCCCCAGGAGCGGTTCGTGGCCGACATGCGGGCCGGCCTGGACGAGCTGGAGCGGCGGGCCTCCGGGCAGAAGCTGGGGGCGATCGGGTTCTGCTTCGGCGGCGGCATGGTCTGGACCCTGCTGGCCGCGGGCGAGCCGCGGCTGGGCGCGGCGGCGCCGTTCTACGGGCCGTTGCCCGAGGGGGCCGACTTCTCCGGCTCCCCCAACGCGGCCGTGCTCGGCGTCTACGCCGAGCAGGACGACCGCGTCAACGCCAGCCGCGAGGCGGCCACGGCCGCCCTCGAGCAGGCCGAGCTGACCCATGAGATCGTCACCTACCCGGGCGTCAACCACGCCTTCTTCAACGACACCGGCCCCCGCTACGACCAGGCCGCGGCCACCGAGGCCTACGCCAAGGTCCTCGACTGGTTCGGGCAGCACCTGAGCTGACGCCCGCCCGCTCGGGCGCCGCGCCCCACTCCCCCGCCGGCCGGGGCGGCCGCGCCTGCACGGTCGCTTCCGGCCCCCAGGTGTGGTACACCTGAGGTCCATGTCTAGACAACTTGGGGACCTGGGGTCCTGGGACGTCGTGGTGGTCGGCTCGGGGAGCGCCGGGGCCACGGCGGCGATCTCGGCGGCGCGGGGTGGGGCGCGGACCCTGCTGGTGGAGAAGCTGCCGTTCCTGGGCGGGGTGTCAACGGCGGTGCTGGACACCTTCTACGGGTTCTACACGCCCGGGAGCCGGGCGGCCAAGGTCGTCGGCGGGGTGGCCGACGAGGTGGTGGCCGGGCTGCGGGAGCTGGGGACGGTGGTGGAGCGGCCCAACACCTACGGGGCCGGGACCGGGGTCACCTACCTGGCCGAGCACCTCAAGGTGGTGTGGGAGTCGCTGGTCACCGGGGCCGGGGCGGCGGTCCTGCTGCACGGGTTCGTGCAGGACGCCGAGGTCTCCGGCGGCCGGGTGCGGCGGCTGGTGGTGGCGACCAAGGCCGGGCTGGCCCGGGTCGGGGCCACGGTCGTGGTGGACGCCAGCGGGGACGCCGACGTGTGCCACTTCGCCGGGCTGGGCTACGAGCTGGCCGGGGCCGAGGAGCCGGCCCAGACCCTCACCACCACCTTCCGGCTGGTCAACGTCGACACCGAGCGGCGCCGGGCCATCGGCACCGAGGGGCTGCACCGGCTGCTGGCCGAGGCGGCCGAGTCCGGGGCCTACGACCTGCCCCGCCGCGACGGGTCGGACCACCTCACCCCGGTCGAGGGGATGACGGCCACGGTCATGACCCGGCTGGCCTCGGCCCGCCGCGACGGCCAGCGGGTGGTCAACGCGACCGACCCGGGCCTGCTGACCGAGGCCGAGCTGGCCGGTCGGCGCCAGGCCCTGGAGTACGTGCGGTTCCTGGTCGACCGGGTCCCCGGCTACGAGCGGGCCCGGCTGGGGGCGCTCAGCACCCAGGTCGGGGTCCGGGAGACCCGCCGGGTGTTCGGCGACGCCCGCCTGACCGCCGACGACGTGCTCTCGGCCCGCCAGTTCGACGACCAGATCGGGCTGTGCGGGGCGCCGCTGGAGGACCACCACGAGGGCGACGGGACCCGCTGGCGGTACCTGCCCGACGGCCAGGTGGTCGGGATCCCGTTCGGGACCCTGGTCGCCCGCGACGCCGCCAACGTGCTGGTGGCCGGCCGCTGCTTCTCGGCCACCCACGACGCCCACGCCGCGGTGCGGTCGATGGCCCAGTGCATGGCCATGGGCCAGGCCGCGGGCACGGCGGCGGCCCTGGCCGCGACCTCGGGGGCCGAGGTCCGCGACCTGCCGTTCGCGCGGCTCCGGGCCGCGCTGGCCGAGGCCGGGGCGATCCTGGAGCCGGGCCTGGCCGCGGCCGCGCCATGAGCGGTGCCGGGAACCAGGTCCGGACCGTCCTCGGCGACGTCCCCTCCAGCCAGCTGGGCATGTGCTTCGCCCACGAGCACCTGGTGATCGACGGGGGCGTGGCCAAGCTGGTCAACCCGGAGATCTCGCTCCAGAGCGTGGAGGACGCGGTGGCCGAGCTGGCCCCGTGCGTGGCCGCCGGGCTGGGGGCGGTGGTCGACGCCATGCCGGCCGACGCCGGCCGCAACGTGGCCAAGCTGGCCGAGATCAGCCGCCGCGCCGGGGTGCACGTGGTCGCGGCCACCGGGCTGCACCACGCCCGCTACTACGGCGAGCGCCACTGGGGCGAGCTGCTCGGCCCCGACGAGCTGGCCGAGCTGTTCCTGGCCGACATCACCGAGGGCATCGACGCCCACGACCTCAACGGGCCGGTGGTGCGGCGGACGGCCCACCGGGCCGGGGTGGTCAAGGCCGCCGGGAGCCTGGACGGGCCCAGCGACCGGGACCGGCGGGTGTTCGAGGCCGCGGCCATCGCCGTGGCCCGGGCCGGGGTGGCGCTGCTGACCCACTGCGAGGCCGGCACCGGCGGCCTGGCCCAGCTCGAGCTGCTGGAGGGCCTGGGGGTGCCGGCCGACCGGGTGCTCCTGTCCCACACCGACAAGCTGCCCGACCGCGGCTACCACCGCGAGCTGCTCGCCACCGGCGCCTATGTGGTCTACGACCAGGGGCTCCGCTCCCCCGGCGACACCGCCCGGCTGGTCGGCTGGATGGTCGAGGACGGCCACACCGACCGGCTCCTGCTCGGCACCGACGGGGCCCGCCGGTCGCTGTGGTCGGTGCTCGGCGGGTCGCCCGGCCTGGCCGCCCTGGCCACCGACCTGGGCGGGCGCCTGGCCGGCGAGCTCGGCCCGGCGGTCATGGACGCCATCTGGGTCGCCAACCCGGCCAGGGCGCTGGCGCTGCGATGAGCACCTCGACCCGGCTGGCCGGGAAGGTGTGCGTGATCACCGGGGCGACCGGGATGGCCGCGGACGCGGCCCGGCGGTTCACCGCCGAGGGCGCCCAGGTGTGGGTGATCGACCGCGACCGCGACCAGTGCCAGGCCCTGGGGCTGCCCTTCGCCGTGGCCGACCTGCGCGACGAGGCCGCCGCCGAGGCGGCCTTCGCCACCGTCCGGCGGGCCTGCCCGCGGATCGACGCCCTGTACGCGGTGGCCGGGGCCAGCGGGCGCCCGCTCGGCGACGGGCCGGCGCACGAGCTGTCGCTGGCCGCCTGGGAGGGCACCCTGGCCCTGAACGCGACTCCGGCGTTCCTGGCCGCCCGGGAGGCCCTGCGGGTCATGCTGGGCCAGGCGCCGGGGCCCTCGGGGACCCGCGGGTCGCTGGTGCTGATGTCGAGCGTGCTCGCCCTCTCCCCCACCCCGGCGCTGTTCGCCACCCACGCGTATGTGGCCGCCAAGGCGGCCACCATCGGGCTGGTCAGGGCGATGGCCGCCACCTACGGCGAGCGTGGCATCCGGGTCAACGCCCTGGCCCCGGCGCTGGTCCGCACCCCGATGAGCACCCGGGCGGCGAACGACCCGGCCAGCGTGGCCTTTGCCGAGCGCCGCCAGCCGCTGGCCGGCGGGTTCCTGGACGCCGCCGACGTGACCGAGGCCGCCGTCTACCTGTGCGGCGACGAGAGCCGGGCCGTCACCGGCCAGGTGCTGGCCGTCGACGGCGGCTGGACCGTGACCTGACCCACCATCCCGAGGAGGACCGATGCCCGACCCCTGGACCGTCGAGACGATCACCACCGAGAAGGTCGCCAAGACCATCGACCACTCGCTGCTCCGGCCCGAGCTGACCCTGGACGAGGTGCTGGCCGGCTGCGACCTGGCCGCCGCCTACCAGGTCGCCTCGGTGTGCTGCCGGCCCCTGGACGTCGGCCACTGCCGCGACGCCCTTGAGGGCAGCGGCGTGCTGGTGGGCACCGTGGTCGGCTTCCCGCACGGGTCCAGCACCACCGCCATCAAGGCCGCCGAGGCCGAGCTGGCCCTGGACGACGGGGCCGCCGAGCTCGACATGGTCCTGCCCATCGGCTGGCTGCGGTCCAAGAAGGACGCCTATGTCCAGGACGACATCGCCGCCGTGGTCGCCGTGGCCCGCGACCGGGACGCGATCGTCAAGGTGATCCTGGAGAACGCCTACCTGACCGACGAGGAGAAGGTCCGGGGCTGCCAGCTGGCCGAGCAGGCCGGGGCCGACTACGTGAAGACCTCGACCGGGTACGCCCCCTCGGGCTCGACCATGGACGACCTGCGGCTGATGCGGGCCAGCGTGTCGGAGCGGGTCAAGATCAAGGCGGCCGGGGGCATCCGCACCCTCGACCTGCTGATCGAGGGTCTGAACGCGGGCATGGACCGGTGCGGGGCCACCGCCACCGCGGCCATCATCGACGACCTCAAGGCGCGGCAGGGCCGGTGACCCCGCGCTACCTCGGCATCGACGTCGGCGGGACCAACAGCAAGCTGGCCGTCCTCGAGATCGAAGGCGACCACCGGACGGTCCTGGCCACGGCGACGATCCCGACCGGGGCCGGCGACCCCGGCGAGGTCGTCGGCCGGCTGGGGGCGGCCGGGGCCCGGCTGGCGGCCGAGCACGGGCCGGTGGCGGCGGCCGGGGCCGGCGTCCCCGGGCTGTTCGACGAGGCCTCGGGGCGGATCGTGCTCCTGCCCAACCTGCCGGCGGCCTGGACCGGGCGGCCGTTCCGCGACCCCCTGGCCGGCCTCCTGGGCGTGCCGGTGGCCCTGATCAACGACGCCCGCGCCTTCACCCTGGCCGAGAGCCGCATGGGGGCGGCCGCCGGCTGCCCCACGGTGGTCTGCCTGACCCTGGGCACCGGGGTCGGCGGGGGCGTGGTCGTGGACGGGCGGCTGCGCTTCGGCCCCTCGGGCCGGGCCGGCGAGCTCGGCCACCAGGTCATCGAGGTCGACGGGCCCCCCTGCGGCTGCGGCAACCGGGGCTGCGTTGAGGCGTTCGCGGCCGGGGCCGTCCTCTGCCGCCTCGGGGGCCGGGACACCCCGGAGGCGGTGTTCCGGGCGGCCGCCGCCGGCGACCGGCGGGCCGGGGCCGCGGTCGGGGCCACCGTGGGCCGCCTGGCCGTCGGGATCGCCAACCTGGTCACCGTGCTCTGGCCCGAGCGGGTGGTGGTCGGCGGCGGGGTCGCGGCCGCCGGGGACCAGCTGTTCGGGCCGCTCCGGGTGGCCGTGGCCGCGGCCGCGCCGCTGGTCGACCCGGCGTCCTACGAGATCGTGCCGGCCGCCCTTGGCCCGGCCGCCGGGGCCATCGGGGCCGCCCTGTGGGCCCGCGAGGGCCCAGGCCCCTGACCCTCGGCGGTCAGGGGTGGGTATGGACCACGTCGATCACGTAGCGGTCGGCGACATAGCGGGTCTCGGTGCGCTCGAACACCTGGCCCTCCTGGTCGAACAGGATCCGCAGCTCGACCAGCAGGGCCGACTGGGGGGTCAGGTCGAGCAGCTCGGTCTCGCTGGCCCGGGCCAGGCGGGCCGTGATCGTCCCGGTGGCCCGGGTGGCCACCGTCCCCCGGCCGGCCAGGGCGCCGTGCAGCGACCCGCCGCCCAGGTCCTCGTCCAGGACCCAGCCGAGCTCGGGCACCAGGGCCGCGTCCTCCAGGGCGACCGGGACGCCGTCGGCCAGCCGCACCCGCACCACCCGGACGACCTGGCTGTCGGGGGCGAGGCCGAGGTCGAGGGTCTCGGACCGGCGGGGGTCGTCCAGGCCGGCCGACAGCAGCCGGCTGGTGGCCTGCATCCCCCGCCGGTTCATCTCCTCGGTGAAGGACAGGAACACCCCGGGGTGCCGGTGGACCGGGCGGTGGGCGACGAAGGTCCCCTGCCCCCGGCGGCGCTCGACCAGCCCGTCGTTGGTCAGCTCCTGGAGGGCCTGGCGCACCGTCATCCGGCTCACCGAGAACCGCTCGCACAGCTCGGCCTCGCTGGGCAGCGGGTCCCCCGGCCCGGCCGCCTCGACCAGGGTCCGCAGATAGAGCTCGATCGCCCGGTAGCGGGTCTGTCCGGTCTTGTGGGTGTTCGTTGACGGCGCCATGGCTCCACGATATGGTCTCGATCATGTCTAGACAAGTAGGTGGCGAGGGGGCCGCGACCGGCTGGACACGGGCGGCCATCGCGCTGCTCGAGAAGCTCGACCGGACCCAGGGGGCGGCGCTGGACGACGCGGCCGCGATCTGCGCCCTGGCCATCGGCGACGGCGGCCTGGTCCACCTGTTCGGCACCGGCCACAGCCGCATGCCGGTCGAGGAGATGTTCCCCCGCTACGGGTCCTACCCCGGCTTCCACCCGATGGTGGAGCTGTCGACCACCTTCCACACCCAGGTCGTCGGGACCAACGGGCAGCGCCAGGCCATGTTCATCGAGCGGGTCGAGGGGCTGGCCGAGGTCATCCTGCGCAACTTCCACCTGCATGCGCCGGACGCGATGGTGGTCTTCAGCGCCCGCGGGGTCTCGGCCAACCCGATCGAGATGGCCATGGGGGCCCGCGCCCGCGGCCTGCCGGTGGTCGCGGTGACCTCGGTGGCCGAGTCCCGGGCGGCCGCCGCCGGCCACTCCTCGGGCACCCGGCTGCTCGACCACGCCGACGTCGTCATCGACCTCGGCACCCCGATCGGCGACGCGCTCGTCTCCATCGACGGCCTCGCCACCCCGGTCGGGCCCGGCTCCAGCGTGGCCGGCGTGGCCGTCGTCAACGAGATCAAGGTCCGGACCGCGCGGCTGCTGGTCGCCCGCGGCGGCATGCCACCGGTGCTGACCAGCGGGTCGGTGGTGGGCAACGAGGAGTCCGCGCGTCTGTTCGACGCGGCCTACGACGAGCACGCGCGCCGCCTGGCGCGGGTGCTCGCAGGAAGGGAGGAGCACGTATGAGGCGTCCCCGGTGGATGCGGGTCGGCATCCTGGTCGCCGCCATGGCCATGGCCGTGGCGGCCTGCGGTGGCGGTGACGACGACACGGCGTCAGGTGGGAGCGGGGCCGGGTCGGGCCAGAGCGGCAACTTCGTCATCGGCGTGAGCAACACCCTGGCCGGCAACGGCTGGCGCGAGCAGATGATCTGCTCGGTCAAGGCCCAGGCGCTGGCCAGCGGCAAGGTCAGCAAGGTCATCGCCATCTCCAAGAACGGCGGCCCGACCGAGCAGATCCAGGACCTCCAGAACCTGATCTCCCAGGGCGCCAACGCCATCATCGTCAACCCCTCGGACCGGGAGAAGCTCAACCCGGTGATCCAGCAGGCCACCCAGAAGAAGATCGTGGTGGTGGCGGTCGACCAGGCCGTCTCGGAGCCGACGGCCTATGTGGCCACCAACGACCAGGTCGCCTACGGGCGGCTCGGGGCCGAGTGGCTGGCCGAGAAGCTGGGCGGCAAGGGCAACGTCCTGTACATGCGCGGGATCGACGGCGTGCCCGCCGACTCCGACCGTGACAAGGGCTTCCAGGAGGTCATGGCCGCCAACCCCGACATCAAGATCAAGGAGGTCTTCACCGGCTGGGACTTCACCAAGGGCGGCGACATCGCCGTGCAGGAGCTCGGCTCCGGGAACTACGACGGCGTCTGGACCTCGGGGATCGACTACACCGTGGTCAACGCGTTCAAGACCGTCGGCAAGGACCCGGTCCCGGTCGTCGGGGCCGACAACAACCAGTTCATCCAGCAGCTGCTGGACGGGTCGCCGGGCGCGGCCGTGACCAACCCGGCGGTCATCGGCGGGGTCGGCACCGCCATCGCCCTCGACGTGCTCCAGGGCAAGACGGTGAAGCGCGAGACCCTGCTCACCCCCGAGGTCTGGGACGCCGAGCAGGACAAGGCGACCCTCGAGGCCAACAGCTTCCCCGACCGCGACGCAACCTTCAGCTCGGCCGTCTCGGTGAAGCCCTTCACCACCTACTCCAACGAGCAGCTGTTCGCCTGCAAGGGCCCTGGCGAGTAGCTCGACCCCTGACCCTCCGATGACCCAACCGCTCCTGCAGACGACCGCCGTGGCCAAGACCTTCGGCCCGGTGGTCGCGCTGCGGGCGGTCGACCTGTCGGTGGCCCCGGGCGAGGTCCACGCCCTGCTCGGGGCCAACGGCGCCGGCAAGTCGACCCTGGTCAAGATCCTCACCGGCGTGCTCCGCAACGACAGCGGCACCGTCGCCGTCAACGGCGAGCCGGTCGTCCTCCACAGCCCGACCGAGGCCAGGGCCAGGGGCCTGGCCCCGGTCTACCAGGACCCGGCGCTGATCCGCGACCTCACCGTGGCCCAGAACCTGCGCCTCACCGGCGTCGACCCGGGCGACGTCCACCGCGAGCTGGCCGCCATGGACCTGGACGGGCTCGACCTGGACGAGCAGGTCCGCGACGTCCCCCTGCCCTTCCTGCGCATGCTCGACCTGGCCCGGGCCCTGGTCTTCGACCCCCAGCTGCTGATCCTGGACGAGATCACCGCCGCCCTCCCCCCCGACCTGTCCGAGCGGGTCTTCGCCATCATGACCCGCTGGAAGCAGCGCGACCGGTCGGTGCTGTTCATCTCCCACCGGCTGGCCGAGGTCCGCGAGCACTGCGACATGTGCACCGTGCTCCGCGACGGCCGCAACGTGGCCTCCTTCCACCCCGGGCAGGAGGGCGGCGAGTCCCAGATCGTGGCCGCCATGCTCGGCGAGGCCTCGGCCGGGGTCCGGGACGTGGCCCGGGAGCGGCGGGCGGCCCGGGAGCGGGACGAGGAGGAGGCGCCCCGGCTGGTCGTCCGCGACCTGCTGATCAACCGCCAGGACGCCGGCGTCTCCTTCGAGGTCCGGGCCGGGGAGGTCCTCGGCCTGGCCGCCCTGGAGGGCCAGGGCCAGGACCGGCTGTTCGAGATCCTGTCCGGGAACGTCCGGGCCGCCGGGGGCGAGATCCTGGTCGACGGCCAGCCGGTGGCGGCCCGGCACCCCTATGACGCCATCCGCCGCGGGGTGGTGCTGGTCCCCAGCAACCGGCTGATGGCCCTGCTGCCCCAGCGGCCCATCCGCGAGAACATCGCCGTGCCCCTGTTCAACCGGCTGCGCCGCTGGGGGCCGATCAACGCCGGCCGGGAGCGGCGCCAGGTCGCCGAGGCGGTGACCCGGCTGTCGATCGACACCCGGGCCGCCGCCCAGGCCAGGCGGCTGTCGGGCGGGAACCAGCAGAAGCTGACCATCGGCCGCTGGCTGGCCGCCGGGTTCCGGACCCTGCTGCTGTTCGACCCCACCCGGGGCATCGACGTCGGCACCAAGCACCAGATCTACGACCTGATCCGCGAGCTGGCCGACGGCGGCGCGGCCATCGTGATGTTCACCAGCGAGCTGCGCGAGATCGGGCTGGTCTGCGACCGGGCGGCGGTGCTCCACAACGGGGCCATCGTGGCCGAGCTGCCGCCGACGGCCTCCGAGACCGACCTGCTCACCGCCGCCCACGGTCTGGAGGTGACGGCGGTATGACGGCAACCCCCACCCCCGCTCCCAAGGCCGAGGTGGTCACCCCGCTCCCCCGCCCGAGCAGCCGGCTGGAACGGTTCGTCCGCCGCCAGGGCTGGGTCGTCGGGGTGGCCCTGCTGCTGGGCGTGCTGGTCCTGTGGCGCTCCTCCCAGATCCCCGCCTTCGGGGCCTTCGAGGTCCGCGGCATCGTCGCCGGCACCATGACCCTGGCCCTGCTGGCCATGGCCCAGACGGTGATCGTCATCTCCGGCGGCATCGACCTGTCGGTGGGGGCGATGATGGTGCTGACCAACTGCATCGCCGCCCGGCTCATGCTGGAGCAGGACCTGGGGCCGGTGGTCCTGGTGGCCGTCCTGGTCGTGGTGGTGGCGATGCTGCTGTCCGGCCTCATCGGGACGGTGGCGGTGGTCTCCGGCGTCCCCGACATCGTGGTCACCCTGGCGGCCAGCTTCATCCTGGCCGGGCTGGCCCTGATCGTGCTCGACGGCCCCGGCGGCGGCACCCACCCGCGGTTCCAGGAGCTGCTGGTCGGCGGGTTCGACGAGCCCCTGCCGGCCACCCTGTGGCTGGCCGGGATCTTCCTGGTCGTCTGGGTGCCGTTCAAGCGCAGCCGCCTCGGCATCGCCACCTACGCCGTGGGCAGCGACCGGGCCGCCGCCTTCCTGTCCGGGCTCAACGTCGGCCGCACCCGGATCGCCGCCTATGTGCTCGGCGGGTTCTTCTCCGGGCTGGCCGGCCTGGTCACCACCGCCTTCACCGGCAGCGGCGAGCCCCGGGCCTCCATCGGGGCCACCGCCACCCTGACCAGCGTGGCCGCGGTCGTGCTGGGCGGGGTGGCCCTGCTGGGCGGGTCGGGCACCCTGCTCGGTCCCATGCTGGCCGCGTTCTGCCTGGCCCTGATCCCGGCGCTGATGCTCGGCCTGGGCTGGGACCCCAACTACGCCGAGGTCGCCCGGGGGGTGATCATCATCGTGGTCGTGATGATCGGCGGGCTGCTGCAGATCCCGCGGAGGGCGAGATGAGCACCGCCGTGGCCGACCCGGCGATCCGGGACTGGCGCCAGCTCCTGGTCGACCGCCCGGCGGTCGCCCTGACCGGCGTCCTGCTGCTCCTGTACGTCATCACCGGGCTGTTCGCGCCGGGCATGTTCACCCCCAACGGCGTCCGCTCGACCCTGCTGCTGGCCTGCCCGCTGGCCATCCTGGCGGCCAGCCAGACGCTGTGCATGCTGACCGGCGGGATCGACCTGTCGACGGTGATGACGGCCAACTTCGCCGCCTATGTGGCCGCCAACCAGAGCGGGCAGGGGCCGGTGGTCGCCCTCGGCCTGGCCCTGTGCGTCGGCCTGGCCGTCGGGCTGGTCAACGGCATCGGGGTCGGGGTGTTCAAGGTCAACCCGCTGATCATGACCCTGGGCATGGCCAGCGTGCTCCTCGGGGTGGTCACCGTTGGGCTGGTCGGGGACGGGTTCCTGTCCGGCTCGACCCGGCTGCTGCCGGTCCTGCGCACGGTCGCCTCCGGGACCCTGTTCGGGCCCGTGCCCAACAACGTGGTCGTGTGGGCGCTGGTGGGGGCCGGGCTGATCTTCGGGCTGTCCCGCACCGGGCTGGGCCGGGCCATCTACGCCGTCGGCGACAACCCGATCGCCTGCCGCCTGGCCGGCGTCCGCATCTGGCAGGTGCTGCTGGCCGTGTACGTGCTGTCGGCGCTGCTGGCGTCCCTGGGCGGGCTGCTGTTCTCGGGCATCAGCGGCTCCGTCGGCCCCGACCAGACCAACGCCTACCTGCTGCCGTCGGTGGCGGCGGCGGTGATCGGCGGGACCTCGATCCTGGGCGGGGTCGGCGGCTACACCGGCACCATCCTGGGGGCGTTGATCCTGACCGTGCTCAACCGGCTGCTGCTGACCCTTGACACCACCGAGGCGTTCCGCCAGATCCTCTACGGGCTGATCGTGCTCGCCCTGGCCTGGGTGTACGTGCGGCTCACCGGCCAGCGGGGGTCCTGAGATGGTCGGCGAGCTGGGCCAGGTGGCCGGGACCCGGGTCGGGATCGTCGGCACCGGCTGGATGGCCGAGACCCACACCGAGGCCCTGCGGCGGCTCGGGATCGAGGTCGCCGGGGTCGCCGGCCGCACCCCGGAACGGGCCCGGGAGGCGGCCGCCCGGCTCGGGTTGGCCACCGCCTACGACTCGGTCGAGGCCCTGGTCAAGGACGACACGCTGGCCGCCGTCCATGTCACCAGCCCCAACGACGTGCACGCCGAGCAGGCCGCGGCCGCCCTGCGGGCCGGGCGGCACGTGGTCTGCGAGAAGCCGCTCGGGGTCACCGTGGCCGAGACGGCCGCCCTGGCCGAGCTGGCCGCGGCCAGCGGGCTGGTCAACGCCGTCTGCTTCAACCTGCGCTTCGCCCCCCACAACCACAACGCCGCCGGGATGGTCCGGGCCGGCGAGCTGGGCGAGCCCCGCTATGTGACCGGCAGCTACCACCAGGACTGGCTGCTGGAGGAGACCGACTGGAACTGGCGGCTGGTCGCCGGGCGCCAGGGCAGCCTCCGGGCCGTGGCCGACATCGGCTCCCACTGGCTCGACCTGGTCAGCTTCGTCAGCGGCCGCCGGGTCACCGAGGTCCTGGCCGACCTCCACACCTTCGTGCCCGAGCGCAACCACCCCCTGGGCGAGGTCGGCACCTTCGCCGCCCACGGGGTGGCCGACGACGTCGAGCGGGTCCGGGAGCCGATGTCCAGCGACGACGCCGCCGGCATCCTGCTGCGCCTGGAGGGCGGCATGCGCGGGGTGTGCTCGGTCAGCCAGGTGTCGGCCGGGCGCAAGAACCGGCTCAGCTGGGAGCTCAACGGCTCCCGGCGGTCGCTGGCCTGGACCTCGGAGGAGCCGGAGTACCTGTGGGTCGGGCACCGGGGCCGGCCCAACGAGTTGTCGAATAAGGACCCGGGGCTGATGAGCGGGCCCGGGGCGGCCGTCACCGGCTACCCGGCCGGCCACGTCGAGGGCTACCCCGACACCTTCCGCGGGCTGTTCGCCGCCGTCTACGCCGACGTCGCCGCCGGCCGGCCCTCGCCGGAGCCCGCCTACCCCACCTTCGCCGACGGCCACGACGTCGCGCTCGTCTGCCAGGCCGTGGCCGACTCGGCCCGGTCCGGGAGCTGGGCGCCAGTCAGGAGGGACGCACCATGAAGCTCGGGCTGCTGACCGCCGCCTTCCCCGACACCCCGCTCACCGAGGTCGCCGACTGGGCCGCCGGCAACGGCTTCGCCGCCTTGGAGGTGGCCTGCTGGCCGGCCGGGGACGGCGCCGCCCGGCGCTACGCCGGCGTGTCCCACATCGACGTCGCCGGCCTGTCCGACGCCCAGGCCAAGGAGCTGGCCGGCGACCTGGCCGGCCGCGGCATCGAGATCAGCGGGCTCGGCTACTACCCCAACCCGCTCCACCCCGACCCGGCCGTGCGCGACGAGGCCCTGGCCCACCTGCGGGTCCTGATCGGCGGGGCGGCCAAGCTCGGGGTGCCGGTGGTCAACACCTTCGTCGGGGCCGACGCCTCCCGGCCGCTGCGCGACAACATCGAGGCCGCCCGCGGGTTCCTGCCCGACCTGGTCGCCTACGCCCGCGACCACGGGGTCAAGCTGGCCATCGAGAACTGCCCGATGATCTTCAGCCAGGACGAGTGGCCGGGCGGCCACAACCTGTTCTACGCCCCGGCGACCTGGCGGGAGATCTTCGGCTGGTTCGACGACGACACCCTGGGGCTCAACCTGGACCCCTCGCACCTGGTCTGGCAGATGATCGACCTGGAGCGGGTGGTGCGCGAGTTCGGCTCCCGGCTCCACCACGTCCACGCCAAGGACCTCCAGATCGACCGGGAGGGCCTGTACGAGCACGGCATCATGTCGGCCGGGATCGGCTGGCAGGTGCCCCGCCTGCCCGGGCTGGGCGAGGTCCGCTGGGACCGGTTCCTGGCCGCCCTCTACCAGGCCGGCTACGACGGCTGCGTGGTCATCGAGCACGAGGACCGCGGCTTCGAGGGCAGCGACGAGAAGGTCAAGGCCGGGTTCCTGCTGGCCCGCAACGCGGTCGCCCCCTACGTGGTCTGAGCGGCCCCGGCCCGGCCGAGCCCCTGGTCCAGCCAGGCCCGGTAGCCGCACGGCCGCAGCCCGACCCGGGCGGCCAGGGCTCGGACGTCCGGCGGCGGCTCAGCCGAGGACGCGGTCGACGAAGGCACCGCTGGCCGGGTCCTTCAGGATGAGCTTGCGCCGGCCGTCGGGCAGGTGCTCCTCCTTGATGACGACCAGGCCGTCCTCGGTCCGCTCGGCCCTGGCCACCCGGGGGGCGACCCCGCCGCGCCAGTCGAGCTCGACCGGCGTCCAGGCCCGGGAGGCGGCCGAGCGGTAGCAGGCGTCCATGACGGCGTTGACCACATAGCCGTCGTACAGGGTCTCGACCGGCTGGCGGCCCTGCTCCATGGCGTCGAACATGTCGGTGAACATGTCGGCGTAGCCCAGCTCGGCCACCTCGTCGCCCACCGGGAACTGCCAGCCCGTCTCCACCTCGGCCTTCTCGGCCACGTACCCGCCGCCCCCGCCGGAGGTGAACATCTCGAAGCCGGTGCGCAGGAAGTGGTTCAGCCAGATGGTGCCCTCGGTGCCGGCGACCTCGTCGCGCAGGTCCATCCCGCCCCGGAAGGTCCAGCTGACCTCGAACTGGCCGACGGCGCCGCTCTCGAAGCGGATCAGGGCGATCGCGTTGTCCTCGGCCTCGATCGGGTGGACCAGGGTGTCGGCCCAGCACATGACCTCCACGGGCCGGTTCCCCTTGCCCACGAACGACCGGATGATCTCGATGCAGTGGCAGCCGAGGTCGACGATCGCCCCCCCGCCGGCCTGGCCGGCGTCCCAGAACCAGGCGCTGTGCGGCCCCGGGTGGGTCTCCCGGCTCCGCACCCAGAGGACGTCGCCGACCGCCCCGGCCCGGGTCGAGGCCAGCGCCTTGAGGGTCTTGGGGGTGTAGACCAGGTCCTCCAGGTAGCCCCCGAACACCCCGGCCCGCTCCACCGTGTCCAGGATCCGCCTGGCCTCGGCGGCGCTGCGGGCCAGCGGCTTGGTCACCAGCACGGCCTTGCCGGCGGCGGCCGCCGCCGCCACCGCCTCCTCGTGCATGTGGTTGGGCAGGCCAACGACCACGGTGTCGACCTCCGGATGGCCCACCGCCTCCTCGACGCTGGTCGTCGAGTGCGGCACCCCCCACCGCTCCCGGAACGCCGCCCCCCGCTCCTCCGACCGCGAGTAGACGACCTCCACCCGGTCACGGCCCCGCCGGCCGTGCAGCGTCATGGTGTAGAAGTCCCCGATCAGGCCGGTCCCCAGCATGGCGACCCGGTGCGACTCCGGCATCCAGCACCCCTCACCCTCGACTCCCGGCAATATGTCTAGACATTTAAGCACGTCCAGCAATTCGGTTGCCCGCCGGGCCGGCACCTGGTGTGCTGACCTGCCGTGAGCATGCTCAATCTGGGGATCCTGGCCCACGTCGACGCCGGCAAGACCACCCTGACCGAGCGGCTGCTGTTCGCCGCCGGGGTCATCGACGAGGTCGGCAGCGTCGACGCCGGCAGCACCCAGACCGACTCGCTGGACCTGGAACGCCAGCGCGGCATCACCATCAAGTCGGCGGTGGTGTCGTTCGTGGTCGGCGACACGACCGTCAACCTGATCGACACGCCCGGCCACCCCGACTTCATCGCCGAGGTGGAGCGGGTGCTGGGCGTGCTCGACGGCGTCGTGCTGGTCGTCTCGGCCGTCGAGGGCGTGCAGCCCCAGACCCGGGTGCTGATGCGCACCCTGCAGCGGCTGCGCATCCCCACCCTGCTGTTCGTCAACAAGCTCGACCGCCGGGGCGCCGACGGCGAGCGGGTCCTGGGCGAGCTCGCCGAGCGGCTGACCCCGGCGGTGGTGGCCATGGGGTCGGTGACCGGGCTCGGCACCCGCGAGTGCCGGTTCGTGCCCTACGGCGCCGCCGACGCCGCCTTCACCGCCCGGCTGGCCGAGCTGCTGGCCGACCACGACGAGGCGCTGCTGGCCGCCTACCTGGACGACGAGGCGGCCCTCCCCTACCGCCGGCTCCGCCGCGCCCTGCGCTCCCAGACCGGGCGGGCCCTGGTCCACCCGGTGTTCTTCGGCTCGGCCGTCACCGGGGCCGGGGTCGAGGCCCTGACCGCCGGGATCACCGAGCTGCTGCCGCCCCCCTCCGGCAACGCCGGCGGCCTCGTCTCGGGCAGCGTGTTCAAGGTCGAGCGGGGCCCGGCCACAGAGAAGGTCGCGTATCTCAGAATGTTCTCGGGCACGGTCCGGGTCCGGGACCGGCTGGCCTTCCACGGCCGGCACGGCGGGCACGAGGGAAGGGTCACCGCCATCAGCGTGTTCGAGCGCGGCGGGACGGTCCGGCGGACGTCGGTCGCGGCCGGGCAGATCGCCAAGCTGTGGGGGCTGGCCTTGGTCCAGATCGGCGACACCGTCGGCGGGTCGCCGGCGCCGCCGGCCGGAGGCCAGTTCGCCCCGCCGACCCTGGAGACGGTGGTGGTCCCCGGCCGCCCGGCCGACCGGGGCGCCCTCCACGCCGCCCTGGCCCAGCTGGCCGAGCAGGACCCGCTGATCGACCTGCGCCAGGACGACCTGCGCCAGGAGGTGTCGGTGTCGCTCTACGGCGAGGTCCAGAAGGAGGTCGTCCAGGCCACCCTGGCCACCGACTACGGGCTGGAGGTGCGCTTCCGCGAGAGCACCACCCTCTGCATCGAGCGGCCGGTCGGCAGCGGGGCCGCGTTCGAGCTCATCGCCAAGGAGCCGAACCCGTTCCTGGCCACCGTCGGGCTGCGGGTCGACCCGGGCCCGGCCGGCGGCGGGGTGGCGTTCCGGCTGGAGGTCGAGCTCGGGTCGATGCCGTACGCGTTCTTCGTGGCCGTCGAGGAGACCGTGCGCGAGACCCTCGGCCAGGGGCTGCACGGCTGGCCGGTGACCGACTGCGTGGTCACCATGACCCACTCCGGCTACTGGCCCCGCCAGAGCCACGCCCACGCCACCTTCGACAAGCGCATGTCGAGCACGGCCCGGGACTTCCGCCAGCTGACCCCGCTGGTCCTGATGGCCGCCCTGACCGAGGCCGGCACCCGGGTGCTGGAGCCGATCCACCGCTTCCGGCTGGAGCTCCCGGACGACACCCTGGGCGCGGTCCTGGGTGTCCTGGCCGGGCTCGGGGCCGTGCCCCGGGCGACCACCCCGCGGGCGGCGTCGTCGCTGATCGAGGGCGAGATCCCGGCCGCCCGGGTCCACCAGCTGACCCAGCGGCTGCCCGGGCTGACCCGCGGCGAGGGCGTGCTGGAGTCCGCCTTCGGCCACTACCAGCCGGTCCGCGGGCCGGTCCCGACCCGGCCGCGGACCGACAACGACCCGCTCGACCGCAAGCAGTACCTGCTGCGGGTCCTGCGGCGCGTCCCCGGCTGAACATCACCCTCGGCGGATGATGCGCCAGCACCCCCCGTCGGTCACGATGGGTGCCGAACGGGTCCACGGCACGGCCCACCGCACGGCAAGGAGCGCCGATGTCCGAGGCGACCGCGCGGACCTCCCGCTGGCGGGCCTTCGCCCCCGACACCGCCGGGGCGATCTACGGCACGATCGCGGCCATGGCGGTGATCGCCGGGACCGCCGGCGACCCCTCGCACGCCAAGCCGCTCAACCTGACGGTGGCCACCCTGTTCGTGTTCTGGCTGGCCCACGTGTACGCCCAGGCCCTGTCCCACCACCTCCGGGGGGCCAGGCGGCTGGAGTGGCCGGTGGTGCGGGAGGCCATGATCGAGGAGCGGGCGCTGCTCGAAGGGCCCCTGCCGCTGCTGGTCGTGCTGGCCCTGGGGGCCCTGGGGGTGCTGGACGAGCACCTGACCGTCCGCCTGGCCCTGTGGCTGGGCGTGGCCCAGCTGGTCACCTGGGGCATCCTCTACGCCCGCCGCCAGCGCTGGGGCTGGCCAACGGCCCTGACCGCCGGCGCCATCAACGGGACCTTCGGCCTGCTCATCGTGCTCCTCGAGGTGGTCGTGCACTGAAGGCGGCGGCGGCGTCGTCGGGCTCGCGGAACAGGCGCGGCTCCCAGGCGCCGGCGTCGGGGAGGCGCCGCAGCATGTCCAGGGGCCGGGCGTTGAGGTTGGTGAGCCACAGGGTGATGCCGCGCCGGCGCAGCTCGGCGTCGAGGCTGGCCACGACGTCCAGGGCGGTGACGTCGATGTCGGGGACGGCGTCCAGGTCCAGCAGCAGCACCCGCGGCGGCCGGTCGGCCGCGTCGACCAGGTCGAGCAGCCGCTTCCGGACCCTGGGGCCGTTGCCGAAGTAGATGGCGGCCACCGGCCGCAGCACCAGCAGCCCGGGGACGGTCTCGCCGTCGGGGTGGCGCTCCAGGCTGCGCCAGTGGCCGCTGCCCGGCCGGCGCCCGAGCACCTCGATGGGCGGGTGGTTGGTCCCGTGGATCAAGGTGAGCATGGAGACGACCACGGCCAGCAGCACCCCGTCCAGCACCCCGAGGACCAGCACCCCGGCCAGCGCGACCAGGCCAAGGACGAAGTCGCGGAAGCGGAGCCGGCGGATGCGGCCGAGAGCGGCCGGGTCGACCAGGCCGGCCACGGCCACCATGACCACCGCCCCCAGGGTGGCCTGGGCAGGTCCTCGAACAGGGGGGTCAGGAACCGCAGGGTGAGGACCACGACCAGGGCGGTGGCGATGCCGGCGAGCTGGCTGCGGGCGCCCGACCCGCGGTTGACGGCCGTCTGGGACAGGCCCCCGCCGGCCGGGAAGCCCTGGAAGCAGCCGCCGGCCAGGTTGGCGGTGCCGAGGGCCCGCAGCTCCTGGTCGGCGTCGACCTCGGGGTCGTCGGGGCCGGTGAAGGCGCGGGCGGCCGCGATCGACTCGACGAAGGCCATCAGGGCGACCCCGGCCGCCGGCCCGACCAGCTGGCCGACCAGGGCGAGGTCGGGCGCGACCAGCTCGGGCAGGCCGGGTGGGACGGCCCCGACCAGGGCCACCCCCCGGTCGGCCAGGCCGGTGGTGACGGCGAGCACGATGCCGAGGCCGACCACCAGCAGCGGCCCGGGCAGCGACCGGGGCGCCCAGCGGCGCAGCCCGAGCAGGATGGCGATGCTGGTCATGGCCAGGGCGAAGGTCGGCCAGCTGATCTCGCCCAGGTTGGCCAGGGCCGAGCCGATCTTGGCGAAGAAGCTGTCGCCCTCCTGGGGGACGCCGAGGATCTTGCCGAGCTGGCCGGCGGCGATCAGCAGCCCGGTGCCGGCCTTGAACCCGGCCAGGACGGGGGCGGAGATGAAGTCGGCCATGAACCCCAGCCGCAGCACCCCGGCGGCCAGCAGCAGGATCCCGCTGAGGGCGGCCAGGGTGGACGCCGCCACCAGCGCCCGGTCCGGGTCGCCGGCGGCCGCCGAGGCCACGGCGGCCGCGGTCAGGGCGGCCAGGGTCGAGGTGGTGCTGACCGACAGGGGCCGGGAGGTGCCAGCCACGGCGTAGACGAGCATCGGGACGGTGGCCACGTACAGGCCGACCTGGACCGGCAGCCCGGCGATGGTGGCGTAGGCCATCGCCTGGGGGATGACCACGGCGGAGGTGGTGAGGCCGGCCGCCAGGTCGCCCCGGAGCCACGAGCCCTGGTAGCCGCCGAGCCAGCCGACCGCCGGCACGTACCTGGCCAGCCCGGACCCGGCATCGCCCCGCACGCTCATCGAGCCATCCTGCCCCTCCCGTCCGCCTTCCCCCATGGTCGGGCCGGCCACGACGGGCGGTCATCACCCTCGCGGGGTGATTGGGCCCGGGTTCATCCCCGAAGGGTGATGACCGGTCGCCCTGCCTGGGGCAGGCTGGCGGTGGGTCGCGGCACGCGAACCGGAAAGGAGCCGTCCATGCCCAGGACCGCCAAGCGGGTCACTCGGCTGACCGACGCCCAGCTGGAGGAGATGCTGGCCCTGACCAGCCACGCCGACAGCGTCGAGCTCAAACTGACCGTCCCCGACTCCGAACGCCGGGCCACCGTCACCGGGCTGGGCATGGACCCCCTGGAGGGCCAGATCCGCCAGGTCTTCTTCTTCGACACCCCTGACCTGGCCCTCAACAAGCGGGGCGTGGTCGTGCGGGCCCGCCGGGTCCAGGGCCGCGGCGACGACACCGTCGTCAAGCTCCGCCCGATCGTCCCCGACCAGCTCCCCCCCTCGGTGCGCAAGGCCAAGACCATGGTCGTGGAGGTCGACGCCATGCCCGGCGGCTATGTCTGCTCGGCATCCTTCAAAGGCGCCCTTGGCCCCGGCGACGCCGTCAAGCAGGTCGCAGCCGGCGACCGGGCCATCCGCAAGCTGTACTCCAAGGAGCAACGGGCCTTCTACGCCAGCCACGCCCCCGAGGGGCTGGGCCTGGACGACCTGACCGTCCTGGGGCCGATCAACGTCCTCAAGCTGAAGTTCACCCCCAAGGGCTTCAACCGGCGGATGGTGGCCGAGCTGTGGCTGTACCCGGACGGGGAGCGGATCCTGGAGCTGTCGACCAAATGCGCCCCCAGCGAAGGGTTCCAGGTCGCCGCCGAGGCCAGGGCGTTCCTGGCCGACAAGGGCGTCGACCTGTACGGGGAGCAGCAGACCAAGACCAAGACCGCCCTCGACTACTTCGCCAGCACGCTCAAGGAGCCCGCCGGGTAGAGTCCGGCGGGTGCTGGTCTTCCATCTGCGGGCGGCGCGGGGCCGGGCCAGGGTGGCCGCCGTCGCCGAGGCCCTGGCCCTGCTGCATGACCTGGCGCCGTCGGCCCCGGCCGGGGGGCCGCTGTCGGAGCGGGGCGGGGTCTTCTGGGTCGAGCTGCCGGAACGGCACCTGGCCGCGGCCACGGCCCGGCTCCCCCGCCTCGGCTACACCACCGCCGTCGACCGGCTGGTCCCGGCCACCGGGGCGGCCGAGGTCCGCTGGCGGCGCCGGCCCTGGCGGCTGGCCCGGCTCTGGACCGAGGACGCCGCCGGCCACCGGGAGGCGGCCCCGGACCGGCGCGAGTTCCTGTTCGAGGCCGGCGGCGGGCCGGTCCGGCCGGTCCGCGGCTACCGCGGCGGCGGCGGCCCCCTGACCCGCCGGGGCCTGCCCGTGTGCGACGCCCGGCTGCTGGTCAACCTGGTCGCCCCGGCCGGCCCGGGGCGGCTGCTCGACCCCTTCGCCGGGGTCGGTGGGGTCGCCCTGGCGGCCCGGGCGGCCGGCTGGACGACGGTCACCGCCGACCTCGACCCGGGCCTGCGCCACGGCCTGGGCCGCATCGGCCCCGCCCACCTGGTCGCCGACGCCCGCGCCCTGCCCCTGCGGTCGGGGTCGCTGGACGCGGCCGCCACCGAGCCGCCCTATGACCGGGAGGTGGGGCCGCTGGCCGCCCAGGCCCTGGAGGAGCTCCACCGGCTGGTGCGCCCGGGCGGGGCCGCCGCCGTGCTCTGCGCCGCCTGGCAGGCGGCCGGGCTGCGGGCCACCGCGGCCGGGCTCGGCTGGGAGGCCACCCTCGACTGCCCGGTGGACCGCAAGGGCCTCGAGGTGGTCGCCCTGGCCTGGCGGCGGCCCTAGCCGGCCGGCCGGTCCCCGCGGACGGCGAAGCCGACGTGCTGGCCGCGGAAGTTGAGGGCGAACGGCTCCGGCTCCAGGCCCAGCCCCCTGGCGTGGTCGGTCAGCCAGGTGAACCAGTTCTGGCCGGGCCCGGGGGCGGCCGGCTCGTCGACCACGCAGCAGGGCAGGACCACGCAGCTGTTGCCGGCCTCGGCCACGGTGTCGAGCACGGCCAGGTTGCTGCCGTGGGCGTGCAGGGCGACCAGCAGGTCGTAGCGCCGCCCGAGGGCGGGCCCGAACGGGACCCGGCGGCGGGCCACCGTGGCCTCGTCCAGCCGCACCCGCCGCCCGCTGGCCAGGTCCCGGTAGCGGGGCGGGAGCGGCTGGTCGACCGGGTCGACCACCTCGGCCTGGAACCCGGCCTGGCCGAGCAGGTGGGCGAGCAGCCCCTTGCCGCCGCCGACGTCGGCCACCGTGCAGGGCGGGAAGCGGTCGGCGATCCAGCCGGCCAGCAGCTGGAACCGGAACTTCTTCATCTTGGGCAGGTCGTCCCCGGACCGCCGCCGGCCGGCGGCCGCGCCCGGCGGGACCAGGCCGAGCTCCTCCAGCGAGGGCGGCGGCGGGTAGCGGTGGCGCATCTCGCCTGCGGCAACGACCCGCGGCGGCTGGTTGTTCCCGCTCAGGCCACGGCCCGGTGGGGGTCGTGGTGGGTCGCCCTGGCCAGGTCGGAGGCGGTGATCAGGCCCAGGAGCTGGCCCCCGGCGACCACCGCGGCCACCGTCCGGTCGTTGGCCAGCCGGCCGGCCAGGCCGGTGACCGGCTGGTCGGGGGCGACCAGGATCAGGGCCGAGGGCGGGATGGCGACGTCGCCGGCGCGGACCATGTGGCGCCGGTCGGCCGGGACGGCGTACAGCGCGGCCGCGGTGACCACGCCGGCCGGGCGGCCGTCGAAGGTGCGCAGGGGCAGGGCGGCCGCCTGCCAGGGCTGGACGTAGTTGCGGAGGAAGGCGTCGACCGTGAACCAGGCCGGGGCGGTCGCCGGGGCCGGGGTCATGACCTGCCCGGCCAGCAGGCCGCCGAGATCCGAGCGGAGGACCGCCTGGTCGCGCTCCTGGCGGGCCGCGGTGACCAGGAACCAGCCGACCAGGGCGGTCCACAGGGTCCCGAACCCCCAGCCGCCGAACTGCCCGAGGAGGCCGTAGGCGACCAGGCCGCTGCCGACCCAGACCCCGGCCCGGGTGGCGGTGACCGAGGCCCGGACGCGGCTGCCGTGGCGCCGCCAGAGCAGGCCGCGCAGGACCCGCCCGCCGTCCAGGGGAGCGGCCGGGAGCAGGTTGAACAGGGCCAGGGCGGCGTTGCCGACGGCCAGCCAGGCGGCGATGGCCACGGCCACGGCCGGGCCGCCGAGCACCGACAGGCCGAGCGCGGCCAGCCCGGAGCCGACGGCCAGGGCCATGCTGACGGCCGGGCCGACGATCGCCACCCGGAGCTCGTCGCGGGGGCTGGCCGGCTCGTCCTCGAGCTGGGCGACCCCGCCCAGCAGCCACAGGGTGATGCCGCGGACCTTCAGCCCGGCCCGCTGGGCGACCAGGGCGTGGCCGAGCTCGTGGGCCAGCAGCGAGCCCAGGAACAGCCCGGCCCCGGCCGCGCCGGCCAGCCAGTAGGCGGCCGGGGCGAGCCCGGGGACCTGGGCGGGCAGCAGCCGCCCGGCCAGCGACCAGGCGATCAGCCCGGCGATCAGCAGGGCGCTCCAGCTGGCCCCGACGGGGATCCCGGCGATGCGGCCGAAGCGGAGACTGGCGGTCATCTACGAACCACTCCTCGAAGACTTTTCAACAGGTACAGGATACCCCTAGGGGGTAAATGAGACGTAAGCCTGGTTGACCGCTGCAGACGTCAACCGACAGTATTGTCTGAACAGTCAGTCAAAGGAGAGAGCATGGGTCCTTCGACCGTGGCCGCGACCCTCGGGCAGGTCGGCCTGCCCGCTCCCCTGGCCGAGCTGGCCGCCCGCCGCTGGGACGTGGTGGTGGTCGGGGGCGGCCACAACGGCCTGACCGCCGCCGCCTACCTGGCCCGGGCGGGCCGGTCGGTGCTGGTCCTGGAGCGGCGCGAGCGCCTGGGCGGCGCCTGCACCCTGGAGCAGCCCTTCGCCGACCCCGGCTACCTGGTCAGCCCGTGCGCCTATGTGGTCGGGCTGCTCGACCAGACGGTGGTCGACGAGCTGGGCCTGGAGCGCTACGGCTACCGGGTGTTCGTGGCCGACCCCAACCTGTGGGTCCCGTTCGCCGACGGGACCTCGGTGGCCCAGTTCGTCGACCACCAGCGGACCGTGGCCCACCTGCGGGCCAACCGCTTCGCCGAGCGCGACATCCAGGGGATGCTCGACTACGAGGACATGTTCGACCGGCTGCGCCTGGCCCTGCGGACCGGGCCCGAGGGCGACACCTGGCAGGGCGAGGCCCCGACCCGGGACCAGCTGGAGAAGCGGCTCGGCCACGACCCGGAGCTGCGCTCGGTGCTGTTCGAGGAGTCGATCGCCGACACCCTCGACCGCTACGTCGACGACCAGCGGATGAAGGACGCCCTCTACGGCCAGGGGGTCATCGGCGCCTGGGCCGGCCCCCGGGACCCGGGCACGGCCTCCATCAAGCTGATGCACTACCAGGGCGACCTCGGTGGCCAGGGCCCGCTGTGGGGCTATGTCGAGGGCGGGATGGGCCGCATCTCCTTCGCCATCGCCCAGGCCGCCCGCGACCTCGGCGCCCAGCTGGCCACCGGGGTCCCGGTGGCCGAGATCCTGCCCGGGGAGGGGGTGCGGCTGGAGGGGGGCGAGCTGATCCGGGCGGCCACGGTCATCTCCAACGCCGACCCCCAGCGGACCCTCGGCCTGGTCGACCCCGGGCTGGTGCCCGGCGACTACCAGGCCCGGGTGGACGGCTGGCAGGTCCGCTCGCCGGTGGTCAAGCTCAACGCCGCCCTGCACCGGCTGCCCACCTTCCCGGCCGCGGCCGGGGCCGGGTTCGAGGCCCACCAGGCCATGGTCGACGTGACCCGCGGCCTGGACGCCGCTCAGGAGGCGTTCGCCGACGTCGAGCGGGGCGTGCCCAACATCGGCTTTGCCGAGGTCTACTTCCAGACCGCCTACGACCCGTCGGTCGCCCCCGAGGGCAGGCACCTGGTCAGCGTGTTCGCCCAGTACGCGCCCTACACCCTGGCCGAGGGCGGCTGGGACAGCCGCCGGGAGGAGATCGGCCGCCAGGTCCTCGACGCCATCGCCGAGTTCGCCCCCGACGTGGCTGACTGCGTGGCCGAGTACGAGGTCCTGGGCCCGCCCGACATCGAGCGGCGGATCGGGCTCACCGGCGGCCACATCTTCCAGGGCGAGACCATGCCCGACCAGATGTGGGAGCACCGCCTGGCCGCCCGCACCCCGGTCCCCGGCCTCTACCTGTGCGGCGCCGCCACCCACCCGGCCGGGTCGGTGATCGCCCTCAACGGCCGCAACGCCGCCATGGCCGTCCTGGCCGACACCACCCCGGGCCGCTAGCCTTTCTCGGCGCCGCTGGTCAGGCCCTCGACCAGGAGGCGTTCGGTGGCGAAGAACAGGATGATGATCGGGATGGTGAGGATCACCGAGCCGGCCATGAGGGTGGTCTTGGAGACCTCGATCGACCCGGCGAGCTGGGACAGGCCCAGCGACACCGTCCAGTTCTCGCGGTTCTCGACCAGGAACAGCAGGGCGAACAGGAACTCGTTCCAGGCGATCATGAACACGAACAGGCTGGTCGCCATGATCGCCGGCATGGCTAGGGGCAGGGCGATCTTGCGGATGATGGTCAGGCGGCTGGCCCCGTCCAGGGCGGCCGCCTCCTCCAGGCCCTGGGGGATCGTGTCGAAGTAGTTGCGCAGCATGTGGATGGTGACCGGCACGATCTGGGAGACATAGACCAGGATCAGGCCGAACAGCGAGCCGCGCAGCCCGATGCGGGTGAAGAACACGAACAGCGGGATGGCCAGCAGGATCGCCGGGAACAGGTAGACGGCCAGGAACAGGAAGTGGACCTGGCGGCGGCCGAAGAACTGCAGGCGGCTGATGGCGTACGCGCCCAGGATCGACACGATCAGGGTCACGGCCACGCTGGCCAGGGCGATGACGGCGCTGTTGCGGAGGAAGATCAGGAAGCCCTGGCCGCCGTCGTCGACGCTGCGCAGGACCTCGCCGAAGGCGTTCAGCGACGCGCCCCGGGGCGGCCACAGCGCCCCCGGGTCGAGGGCGACGTCCTCGATCGCCCGGACCGACAGCATCACCATGTAGTAGAAGGGGAACAGGGTGGCGATCAGGAAGAAGGCGATCGTGACCCACTTCAGGACCCCGAGGATGCGGGTCTCGACCACCTCGCGGCTGAGGGGCGGGCGGGGACGGGACGGCTTGGCCGCCGCCTTGGGAGCCTGGGGACGCTCGGCGACCCCGGTGTCGACGTCGGTCCGGCTCATATGGCATCCGCCTCCTCGACCCGGCCGACGAAGAACCGGAAGTAGAGGAACAGCAGCACGGCCAGCAGCAGGGCCAGCACGAGCGAGAGGGCGGCGGCGGCGCCGATGTCGCCGCGGCCGGTGAGGTAGCGGAACACCCGCACCGAGACCACCTCGGTGCCGGCCCCGCCCTGGGTGAGCAGGTAGATGTCGTCGAACTCGTTGAAGGTCCAGATGAAGCGGAGCACCGTCAGCAGGGCGATGACGCCCTGGAGCTGGGGCAGGGTGATGCGCCAGAACCGCTGCAGGGGGGTGGCCCCGTCGACCCGGGCGGCCTCGTCGAGCTCACCGGGCAGGGCCTGGAGCCGGGCCAGGATGAACAGGAACGAGAACGGGAAGTAGCGCCAGGCCTGGTAGAGGATGACCACGATCAGGGCGGTGGGGACCCCCAGGTCGAGCCCGAGGATGCTCAGGGTGCCCGACTCCTGCTCCAGGAACGGGATCCGGTCGTCCCAGCCGAGGAAGTCGGCGCCGATGGCGTTGATGATGCCGAGCTCGGGGTTGAGCATGATCTGCCAGACGAAGGTCACCGCCACCACCGGGGCCACGTACGGCAGCAGCATCGACGCCCGCACGAAGGTCCGTCCCTTGAACGGCTTGCGGACGACCAGGGCGGCGACCAGCCCGAGCCCGATCGACAGGGCCGTCCCGACGATGCTGTAGATCAGGGTGACCTTGAGCGCCTCCAGGAAGCCGGGCGAGGTCAGCACCGTCGTGAAGTTGTCCAGGTTGAACTGGAAGTCGAACAGCCGGGTCCTGAGGTTGCGCAGGCGCAGGCTCTGGAAGGCGATGACGATCGTCCACAGGATCGGGATGACCACCATCACCAGCACCACGATCAGGGTCGGCGACAGCAGCGTCAGCCCGGCCCTGGCCTCCTGCTGGGCCAGCGTCCGCCCGCGCCGCCGCGGCTTGGTGGCCTCCTCGGCCCCGACGACCGGTCCCTCGCGCATGGGCTACCCTCCCGCCCGGCTA
>CALGFH010000111.1 GCA_937881255.1 uncultured Actinomycetes bacterium | reverse complement strand
GCACTTGTGGGACCATGACCCTGCCGGGGGTGGGACCAGCGGCGAGGGAGCGCGTGGGGCGGGACGGCTCGGGCGGGGGACGGGGACGGCGGGGACTGCTGCCGACCGTGGTCGCGATCGTCCTGGTGGCACTGGTGGCGGTGGGGAGCCTGCGCGGGCCGTTGGGGAGTGGGCGGGGGCGGCCCAGCTACCCGGCCGACCTGATCGACAGCCTGCTGCTGCTGCTGTTCCTGGCCATGGTGGCGACCGCGGTGCTGGCGGCGGTCTCGCTCTGGCCGGGCTGGCCCGGGGGCGGCGCCGGGGCGGCGGCAGCTGGAACCTGATCCTGCCGATGGCCGCCGTGCTGCTGCTGTGGCTGTTCCGGGACCTGCTCGGGCTGGGCGGCGACGACCGCGACCAGGTCCCGACCACCACCATCCCCGCGGTCACCACCCTGGAGGCGCCGGGCGGCCCGGCGCCCGAGTCGGGGGTGGTGCCGCTGATCGTTGCCGGGGTGGCCCTGGCGGCCATGATCGCGATCGTGGTCGCCCAGCTGGCCGCCGACCGGCGCCGGCGGCGCCCGCCCAAGACCCCGGCCGAGCGGCTGGTCGAGCTGCTCGACGACACCCTGGAGGACCTGGAGCGCGAGCCCGACCCGCGCCGGGCGGTGATCGGCGCCTGGGCCCGCATGGAGGCCGGCCTGGCCGCCGCCGGCCTGCCCCGGCACCCGTCCGAGGCCCCGTTCGAGTACGCGGCCCGGGTGCTGGAGAGCGCCCTGGCCCGGCCCGACTCGGTGCACCGGCTCACCGGGCTGTTCGAGCGGGCCAAGTTCAGCCACCACACCATCGGCCAGGCCGACCGCGACCAGGCCATCGCCGCCCTGCGGGCCGTCCGCCAGGAGCTGGCCGAGGCGGTCGAGCGGGCCGCCCAGGCCGAGGCGGCGGCCAAGGCCAGGGCCGCCGGCGACCCGGAGGCCGGGACGCCGGGCGTGGACGACCCGACCGCCCAGGTCCCGGCGGAGGGCCAGCCGGTCACCTACCGGGGGGACGGCCGATGATCGGGGCGGTCGTGCGGGCGGTGATGGTGGCCATCATCGCCACCATCAGCCTGGCCGCGCTGCTCCAGCTCGCCCCCACCCAGCGGCCCTTCGTGCTGGCCGTCTACCTGCTGATCATGGGCGGGTTGGCCACCCACCTGCTGGTCACCTGGCTGCGGCTGACCTACCCGCCGCCGCCGGCCTCCCCGTTCGACACCGCCCTGGCCGCCCGGGCGGCCCCGGCCAGGCCGCCGGCCGAGCTGGACCGCCTGGCCCGGCTGCTCTCCCTGTCCAGCGCCAGCGCCCTCCACGCCCACACCCGGCTCCGCTCCGAGCTGCGGCCGGTCGCCGCCGACCGGCTGCGCTGGTCGCTGGCCGTCGACCTGGACCGCGACCCCGAGGCCGCCCGGGCGGCCCTTGGCGAGCCCGGGTGGGCGCTGCTCACCCGCGACCAGCGCGACCTGCCCGACCGGGAGGCGGCCGGCCCGCCCCCGGCCGCCCTGGCCGAGCTGATCACCAACCTGGAGCGGATCGGGGCAACCGATCCGGCGGGGTCCGGGGAACCCCAAGGGGGTGCCCCGGTGAACCGGGAGGGACGGCCATGACCGAGCTCGACCAGCTGCGCCAGCTCGCCGGCCGGGTCCTTGACGAGGTCGAGCGGGCCGTGGTCGGCAAGCGGGGCCCGCTCGAGCTGATCCTGCTCGGGCTGCTGGCCGACGGGCACGTGCTCCTGGACGACTACCCCGGCCTGGCCAAGACCCTCATCGCCCGGTCCTTCGCCCAAGTCACGTCGCTGCGCTTCGCCCGGGTCCAGTTCACCCCCGACCTGATGCCGTCGGACGTGACCGGCTCCTCGATCTACAACCAGCGCTCGGGCGACTTCGAGTTCCGGCCCGGCCCGGTGTTCACCAACCTGCTGCTGGGCGACGAGATCAACCGGTCGCCGCCCAAGACCCAGGCCGCCCTGCTGGAGGCGATGCAGGAGCGGCAGGTGACGATCGACGGCGTGACCAGGTCCCTGGAGCGGCCGTTCCTGGTCGTGGCCACCCAGAACCCGATCGAGTTCGAGGGCACCTACCCGCTGCCCGAGGCCCAGCTGGACCGGTTCCTGCTGCGCCTGTCGGTCGGCTACCCGTCGGCCGAGGCCGAGTGGCGGATGCTGGAGCGCCGCCTGGAACGGGCCACCGACGAGGTCGAGCTGGCCCAGGTGGCCACCCCGGCCGACGTGCTGGCCATGCAGCGGGCGATCGAGCAGGTGCATGTGGCCTCCAGCGTCGGCCGCTACATCGTCGAGCTGGTCTCGGCGACCCGGGCCAGCCCCCGGGTCCAGGTCGGCTCCAGCCCCCGGGGCAGCCTGGCCTTGATGAAGGTGGCCAGGGCCAAGGCCGCCCTGGCCGGCCGCGACTTCGTCACCCCCGAGGACGTCAAGGCGGTGGCCGTCCCCACCCTGGCCCACCGGCTGATCCTGCGGCCCGAGCTGTGGGTCCGCCGGGTCCGGACCGAGGACGTGGTCGCCGAGCTGCTCGAGCAGGTCCCGACCCCGCCCCCGGAGGCCGAGCCGGCCCCCCTCCGCGCCCGCCAGGGCGGCTGACGGGGCCGCGCGGTGACCCGCCGCCCCAGCGCCAAGATCGCCGCCTACGTCGGGGTGGCCGCCCTGGCCCTGCTGGCCGGGCTGGCCCTGGGCCGGCCCGAGCTGGTGGCGGTCGCGGCCCCCCTGGCCGTGCTGGTGGTGGCCGGCCTGGCCGGCGCCCGCGACCCGGAGCTGGCCGCCGAGGTCACCGTCGACCGGGAACGGGCCCTGGTCGACGACCAGGTCACCGTGACCCTGGCCCTGCGGGCCGGCACCCGGGTCGAGCGGCTGGAGGTGCTGCTGGTCGTCCCCCCGGGCATGGACGGGCCCGACGGCGCCTCCCGGACCTGGGCCACCGCCGTCGCCCTGGCCGCCGGGGAGGAGCGGGCCCTGGCCATCCAGCTCACCTGCCGCCGCTGGGGCGCCTACTGGCTCGGCGACGTCCACCTGCGGGCCCACGACCGGTTCCGGCTGTTCACCTGGGAGCGCCACCTGGACCGCCACGCCCCCCTCAAGGTGTTCCCCGTCCCCGAGACCCTGCGCTCGCTGGTCCGCCCGGCCGAGACCCTGGTCTCCACCGGCAGCCACGTCGCCCCCCAGCGCGGCGACGGCATCGAGTTCGCCGACCTCCGGCCGTTCCTGCCCGGCGACCGGCCCCGCTCGATCAACTGGCGGGCCACGGCCCGCCGCGGCGGCCTGATGGTCAACCAGCGCCACCCCGAGCGGGCCACCGACGTGGTCCTGTTCCTGGACAGCTTCCTGGACGTCCACGGGCCCACCGGCAGCACCCTCGACCGGGCCGTTGGCGCGGCCGCCTCGCTGGCCGCGGCCTACCTGCGCCAGCGGGACCGGGTCGGCCTGGTCACCTTCGGCGGGTTCGTGCAGTGGCTCCAGCCCGGCGGCGGCCAGACCGCCCTGTACCGGCTGCTCGACACCCTGATGGAGACCCAGGTGTTCGCCACCGCGGCCTGGAAGGGGATCCGCCACCTGCCGCCCCGGACCCTGCCGGCCAAGGCCCTGATCGTCGCCCTGACCCCGCTGGTCGACGAGCGCGGGGTCGCGGCCCTGTTCGACCTGCTGGCCAGGGGCTACGACCTGGCCGTGGTCGACATCTCCCCGCTGACCCAGGCCGGGCCGGGCGGCGGCGACTGGGGCGGGCTGGCCCAGCGGCTGTGGGCCCTGGAGCGGGAGACGCTGCGCCACCGCTACCAGCGCCTGGGCGCGGCCGTGGTCGAGTGGCCCGACGCCCTGCACCTGCAGCAGGTGCTCCTGGAGGTGGAGGCATGCCGGCGCCGCGCCGGGCTCGCACCCGGCTAGCCTGCGGCCTGGCCGCCACCGCGGTCGCGGCCGTGCTCGCCCTCGCCCCCCTGGCCGCGGTCACCGGGCCGCTGCGTGAGGCCCTGGCCTGGGTGGCCGGCCTCGCCCTGGTCCTGGCGGCCGCGGCCGCCCTGCGGCTGGGGTCGCTGCTCGGCCCGGCCCTGGTCGTGCTCCTGGCCGAGTACACCGTGGTCCTGGTCCGCCGGGGCGACCGCGTCGACGCCGCCGCCCCCCTGGTCGGGGCCGGCCTGCTCCTCTACGCCGAGCTGGCCAGCTGGGCCCGGGAGGCCCGGCCCCGGGTCCGCGACGAGCAGCCGGTCCTTGTCACCAGGGCGATCGTGGTCGCGGCCAGCGCCCTGGCCGCCCTCGGCCTCGGGGTGCTGGTCCTGCTGGCCGCCGCCCTCCCGGCCGGGGGCGGGCTGGCCCGCCTGGCCATCGGCGTGGTCGCCACCACCCTCACCATCGCCCTGGTGGCGGTGGTCGCCCGCCCGATGTCGACCCGGGCCCCGCGGGGCTGACCCAGCCGGCTGGGCTAGGCGGCCTGGTCGGGGCGGTCGCGGGTCGGCGGGGGGTCGGCGGGGGGTGGGCGGTTGCCGCCGGGCATGTGGGACTGGGCCTGGTCCTTGAGGAAGCGGCCGCGGTCGCGGGCCCAGGCGAGGATGCGCTTGGCCCACTGGAACTCGGCCGACAGCACGACCAGGCCGAGGAGCATGACCGCGATCCCGGGCCCGGGCAGCACCAGCATGGCCGCGCCGGCGATCAGCAGGGTCATGCCGACCAGGAAGACACCGCCGCGCTTGACCGCGCGGCCCAGCACCTGCAGCATCGGCTCCACCAGGCCCTACCCCCTTCCGCCGTCCCTTCAAGGGTACCAGGGGGTGCCGTCGTCGATCGGGTTCCCGGTATGCTCCGGAGCGTCCAGGCTCGACCTCGCGACGCAGCGAAGGAGGCCGGAACATGGGTGCCGGGGAGTACTGGAATCCCAAGACCGAGACCCTCGGGCGCGACGACCTGGCCGCCCTCCAGCTGGCCAAGCTGCGCCGGCTGACCGAGTGGGCGGCCGCCCGCAGCCCCTTCTACCAGCGGTCCTTCAAGGAGGCCGGGTTCGCCCCCGAGCAGCTCAGGACCCTGGACGACCTGCGCCGGCTGCCGCAGCTGACCCGCGAGCAGTGGATGGCCTCCCAGGCCGAGCAGCCGCCGTTCGGGCTGCTGCCGGTGGCCGGGCGGGAGGCGGCCATCCGCTGGCACACCACCTCGGGCACCACCGGCCGCGAGCCCATCCGGGTGCTGGACACGGCCAAGGACTGGGCCTGGCAGGCCGAGATGTGGTGCTACGGCCTGTGGGGGTTCGGGGTCCGCCCGGAGGACACCGCCTATGTCGCCTTCGGCTACGGCTCCTTCATCGGGTTCTGGGGGCTGCACTACGGCCTGGAGAAGCTGGGGGCCCTGAACGTCCCCGGCGGCGCCCAGCCCACCGAGGGCCGGGTCCGCCAGATCGTCGACTTCGGGGCCACCGTGGTCGCGTCGACCCCGACCTACGCCCTGCGCCTGGCCCAGGAGGCCGAGCGCCTCGGGGTCGACCTGGCCGCCAGCCCGGTGGAGCGGCTCATCCTGTCCGGCGAGCCGGCCGGGTCGATCCCGCAGACCAAGGCCCTGATCGAGCGGCTCTGGGGGGCCAAGGCGGGCGACACCGCCGGCATGACCGAGATCGGCACCATCATGATCTTCGAGTGCCGCCACCAGCCCGGCGGCACCCACATCATCGAGGACCACTACATCGAGGAGGTGGTCGACCCGGGCAGCGGCGAGCCGGTCGGCTACGGCGAGGCGGGGGAGCGGGTGGTGACCTCCTTCGGCCGCGGCATCATCCCGCTGCTGCGCTACCGCACCGCCGACCTGGTGGCCAGGGTGCCGGCCTCGCGCTGTGCCTGCGGGCGCGGCTTCGACCTGTACGAGGGCGGCATCCTGGGCCGGGTCGACGACATGAAGCTGGTCCGGGGGACCAACGTGTACCCGCGGGCGGTCGAGGGGATCGTCCGCGAGTTCCCGGCCGTCGAGGAGTTCCAGCTCCTGCTGACCCGCGAGGGCCATTTCGACCGCATCGCCCTGCGGGTCGAGCCGGCCCCGGAGACGACCGACGCCGAGTGGGGCGACATGGCCGCCCGGCTGGCCAAGGCGCTGGCCGAGGCCCACGAGGGGCTGCGGTTCGAGGTCGAGCGGGCCGGGGCCGGGGAGCTGCCCCGCTTCGAGCTCAAGGCCAGGCGGACCGTGGACCGCCGCGACACCCCGATCGGAGGCTGACCATGGGAACGGATCTGCTCGGGCGGCCCACCACCGAGGTCGAGGACGAGCTGCTGGAGCTGTACCGGCGCTGCAAGGCCCTGCTGGCCCGCGACGACCTGGCCCCCTGCGCCCAGGCCGGGGCCAGGGTGGCCGCCGTCGGGCTCTGGAACGCCGTCAACGACCTCGGCCTGGAGCACGAGCAGCTGCTCGACCTGGGCGCCTGACCATGCCGGTCTCCGAGCGCCACTCCAAGCTGGTCTACGACGCCCTGGTCGCGGCCGGGGTCGAGGTCGTCTCGGCCCTGCCCGAGACCTGGCTGGTCCACCTCATCCGCCTGGCCGAGGACGACCCCGGGATGATCCTGGTCCGCCTGGCCAAGGAGGAGGAGGGGGTCGGGATCTCGGCCGGGGCCCACCTGGCCGGGCGCAGGTCGGCCATGCTGATGCAGAACCACGGGCTGCTCCAGTCGGTCAACGGGATCGTCTCGCTGGCCCAGCTGTACAAGATCCCCCTGCTCATGCTGATCAGCGACCGCGGCCACCTGGGCGAGCCCGACCCCTGGCAGACGGCCGGCGGGCGGGCCACCCGGCCGGTCCTGGACGCCCTCGGGATCGTCACCGACGAGCTGTCCGACCCGGCCACCGTCCAGCTCCAGGTGGCCAGGGGCATGACCCTGGCCCAGGCGTCGCTGGCCCCGGTGGCCCTGCTGCTCACCCGCGACCTCATGTGGGAGGCCCTGGGGTGAAACGGATCGAGTGCCTCGAGGCGATCTACGACGAGCTGGCCGGCTGCGCGGTCGTCACCATCATGGGGGCGGTGGCGGTCGAGCTGTACTCGCTCGGGCACCGGCCCAACTTCTTCTACCTGGAGCACGCCATGGGGCTGGCCTCCTCGATGGGCCTCGGCATCGCCCTGTCCCAGCCGGAGCGCAAGGTGGTCGTGCTCGACGGCGACGGCTCGGTGCTGATGAACCTGGGCGGGCTCACCACCCTGGCCCGCTACGCCCCCGGGAACCTCACCCACATCGTGTTCGACAACCAGAGCCTGCTCAGCGTTGGCGGGTTCCCGACGGCCACCGCCACCGGCTCCGACCTGGCCGGGGTGGCCCGGGCGGCCGGGATCGAGCGGGCCGGGACGGTCACCGGCCTCGAGGAGTTCCGGGCGGCCGCGGTGGCCGCCATCGACACCCCCGAGCTGGCCTGCCTGGTCGCCAAGGTCGAGCCGGTCGGCCCTTCCAGCTTCCACATGGACCTGCACCTGCTCGAGAACCGCTTCGAGTTCCAGCGCGCCCTGCGCCCCGACCCCCAAGGAGACCCGACGCCGTGACCGATGCCGTCCAGAACCTGGTCGCCGCCCTGGCCGCCGGGCAGGTCGAGGTGGTCGACCTGACCCAGCCGCTGTCGGAGGAGACCCCGATCCTGCGCCTGCCCGAGCCGTTCGCCAACACGCCCCGGTTCCGGCTGCGGGAGCTGTCCCACTACGACGAGCGCGGGCCGGCCTGGTACTGGAACGCCCTGGAGGGCGGCGAGCACACCGGCACCCACTTCGACGCCCCCATCCACTGGGTCACCGGCCAGGACCAGGACGACGTCAGCCAGGTCCCGCCGGGCCGGCTGGTCGGCCCGGCGGTGGTCATCGACCACGCCGACCGGGCGGCCGCCGACCCCGACCACCTGCTCCGGGTCGAGGACGTGGAGGCGTTCGAGGCCGACCACGGCCCCCTGCCCGAGGGCGGCTGGCTGCTGTACCGCACCGGCTGGGACGCCCGGGCCCAGGACGAGGCCGCCTTCCTCAACGCCGACGACACCGGCCCCCACACCCCCGGGATCGACGTCGCCTGCGCCCGCTGGCTGGCCGACGAGCGCCCCATCCTCGGCATCGGGGTCGAGACCGTCGGCACCGACGCCGGTGCCGCCCACAGCTTCGATCCGCCCTTCCCCTGCCACAGCTTCCTGCTCGGAGCGGGCAAGTACGGCCTCACCCAGCTGGCCAACGTCGACCGCCTCCCACCCACCGGCGCCCTGCTGATCGCCGCACCCCTCAAGATCGTCGGCGGCTCCGGCAGCCCGACGAGGGTCCTGGCCCTGGTGCCGCGCTGACCCCCGGCTACCCGGCTGGGGGCTGGGTCGGGTTGACCACCGAGAAGTGGCCGCCGGTGGGGTCGACGAGGACGGCGATGCGGCCGAAGGCGGTGTCGAAGGGCGGGGCGCCGACCGACCCGCCGAGCTCGGTGGCCCGCCTGGCCGCCTCGTCGGTGTCGGTGACGGCGAAGTAGACCATCCAGGAGGAGGGGATCCCCTCCCACTGGTCGTTCATCTCCAGCATGCCCCCGACGGTGCGGTCGCCCAGCTTCCAGGTGGCGTAGTTGACCCCGGGGGCCTCCAGCGGCTCGGCGGTCCAGCCGAACACCTCGCCGTAGAAGCGCTTGTTCTCCTCGAAGGCCCGGGTGTTGACCTCGTACCAGGTCATCGCGCCCGGCTCGTCGAGGACGCCGGCGCCGATGTGCTGGTCGGCCTCCCAGATGCCGACGGCGGCCCCGCCCGGGTCGGCGATCATGGCCAGCCGGCCCGACGGGGCCAGGGTCATCGGGGCCATCAGCACCTGCCCGCCGGCGGCCCCGGCCCGCTCGACCGCCTGGTCGGCGTCGCCGGCGACCCAGACGTTCCAGTGGCTGGGGATCCCCTGGGCCTGCATCTCCGGCGGCATCGGCCCGCCCGCGGCCGCGTCCCGGCCGCCCAGGCGGAAGAAGCGGTACACCCCGCCGCCCCCGGGCATCGGCATGTCCTCGGTCTCCCAGCCGAACAGGCCGGTGTAGAAGGCGCTGGCCGCGTCCAGGTCGGTCGAGACCATGTCGACCCAGTTGATCGTCCCGGCCGTGTGCGAGTCCACGTGTGGCATCGATGCCCCTCCCTGTCGATGGTGGCGAAAGGCTAGCCGATGCCGGGGACAGCCTCGCCGGTGTCCTTGGTCGGGAGCCAGAACCGGACGGTGGTGCCCTCGCCGGGGTGGCTGTCCACCCGGCACCAGCCGTCGGCCATGGTGGCCCGCTCCGACATGCTGGTCAGGCCGAGGTGGCCGCGGCGGGGGGTGGCCTTGACCTGGTCGGCCTCGAAGCCGTCGCCGTCGTCGGCCACCGTGACCAGCAGCCCGCCCTGGGCCTCCTCGAGGCGGACCTCGACCCGGCTGGCGCGGGCGTGGACCCGGACGTTGGTGAGGGCCTCCTGGCAGATCCGGTAGGCGATCACCCGGGCCTCGGGCGGCGGCTCCCGCTCCAGGTCGTCGCGGAGCTCGGCCACGAACCCGCCCTGGCGGGCCGTCTCGGCCAGGTACTCGCGCAGGGCGGCGGCCAGCCCGTCGTCGTCCAGCTGGGCCGGGCGCAGGTCGAAGACCAGGGTCCGGAGCCGGCGCAGGCTGGAGGACACGGCCTCCTCCAGGTGGTCGAGCAGGCGGCGCTGGCGGTCGTCGGTCAGCTGGTCGCGGAAGGTGGTCAGCATCAGCCGGGCGGCGGCGATGGTCTGGATGGCGTCGTCGTGGACCTCGCCGGCGATGCGGCGCCGCTCCTCCTCCTGGGCCCACACGACCCGCCCCAGCAGCCAGCGCCGCTGCTCGTCCAGGCGGACCAGCCGCTCGTGGGCCTGGTGGCGCTCGGTGACGTCGCGCAGCACCACCACCTTGCCGGTGACCCGGCCGCTGCGGTCGGCCAGGGGGGTGGCCGACAGCTCGTAGCGGCGGCCGGCCAGCTCCACCTCCTCGGGCAGGACCGGGTCGTCGGCCCGCTCGACCAGCGACGGCTCGACCCCCAGGAGCTGCTCGACCTGGCGCCCGACGGCCCTGGGCTCGGGCACGCCGAGGGCCCGCTCGGCCGCCGGGTTGAGCTTCACCACCCGCCGGTAGGGGTCGAGCACCAGGGCCGCGTCCAGCATCGTCGCGAACACCGAGGTCCGGGCGGCCGGGGCCAGGTCGAGCAGCCGGAACCGGAACAGCCCCCAGACCAGCACCGCCCCGGTGAGCACGAACAGGAACGGGGTCGGCTCGACGTGGCGGAACGGGCCCAGGTTGAGGTTGTGGGCCAGGTTGGCCACGCTCGGCAGGAGCACGGCCACGATCAGCAGCAGGCTCTGGCGCCAGTAGCGGCGCGACACCCGGAGCAGGGTGGCCACGAACAGGCCGGTGGCGCCCCACAGGACCAGGTTGGCGTAGACCAGGAAGGGCCAGAACAGGGGCCCGACCTGGGCGATGGCCCGGGTCGGGTCGGCCTCCGCCCCGGGCGGGTAGTAGCGGACCAGGTCGTGGGTGGCCGGGATGGCCAGCAGGGCGACGGTGGCCAGGGGGACAACGGCCAGGGCGGCCATGGTGCGCCGGTTCACCCACCCCGGCCGGCCGGTGTACTGCATCACGAAGGCGTAGAAGGCCGGGGGGAGCAGGGCGATGCCGAGCCACTTGACGTCGCCCCAGAACAGCCGCACCGGCAGCCGGGTCGCGGCCAGCTCGAGGGCGTAGGCCAGCCCCCACCAGCCGGCCGCGGCCAGCATCACGGCCAGGCTGACCCCGGCCGAGGCCTTGCGGTGCCGCCACACGTACACGGTGAAGCCGGCCAGGCAGAGGCCGCCGACCAGGGCGATCGCGCTGAAGTACAACTGCCGGGCCAAAGCGGCGACCTTTCGAGCGTGATGGCCCGTTCGGGCTAAGCAGCGAATGCTAAGCCATCTGCTTCGTTTGAGCTAGCGCCGGTCAGCCGGCCGGGGCCTCGGCGAACTGGCGGGTCCGGCTGGGCCGGACGAACACGATCTGGCCCTGGGCCAGCTCCAGCTCCTCGGCGTCCTGGCGCGACAGCTGGGCCGCGAGGCGCTGGCCGTCGTGCAGCACCAGGTCGGCCCGGACCTCGAAGCCCAGGTGGACCAGCCGCTCCACCATGGCCTCGGAGGTGGTGCCGTTGGGCTGGCGCCGGACCTCGATGTCGTGGGGGCGGATGAAGTGCTCGCCCAGGCGGGTGACCGCGCCAACGAAGCCCATCACGAAGGCGTTGGCGGGGTGCTCGTAGAGGTCGCGGGGCCCGCCGACCTGCTCGACCCGGCCGTGGTTCATGACCACGATCCGGTCGGCCACCTCCATGGCCTCCTCCTGGTCGTGGGTGACGAACACGGTGGTCACATGCACCTCGTCGTGCAGGTGGCGCAGCCAGGCCCGCAGCTCCTTGCGGACCCGGGCGTCAAGGGCCCCGAACGGCTCGTCCAGCAGCAGGACGCTCGGCTGGGTGGCCAGGGAGCGGGCCAGGGCCATGCGCTGGCGCTGGCCGCCCGACAGCTGGGCCGGGTAGCGGTCGGCCAGGCCGGGCAGCTGGACCAGCTCCAGCAGCTCGTCCACCCGGGCCCGGATCTCGGCCTTGGGCCGGCGGGCCACCTTGAGCCCGAAGGCGACGTTCTCGCGCACCGTCATGTGCTTGAACGCGGCGTAGTGCTGGAACACGAACCCGACCCCGCGCCGTTGCGGGGGCAGGCTGGTGGCGTCGCGGCCGTCGATCTCGACGCTGCCGGCGTCGGGCCGCTCCAGCCCGGCGATCACCCGCAGCAGGGTCGACTTGCCGCTGCCGCTGGGGCCGAGCAGGGCGGTCAGGGAGCCGCTGGGGATCTCCACCGACACGTCGTCGAGGGCGGTGAAGTCCCCGAAGCGGCGGGTCGCGTTGCGAACGAGAATGGACATCTAGCGGCCTTCCTTGCGTTGGAGCCGGGTCATTGCCAGCAGGACGAGCAGGGCGAGCACCGCCAGGGTGAGCGAGGCGGCGTAGGCGCCGGTGAGGTCGAAGGCCTCGAAGCGGTTCTCCACGTACAGGGTGAGGGTCTCGGTCTGGCCGGCCAGGCGGCCGGACACGATCGTGACCGCGCCGAACTCGCCAAGGGCCCGGGCGGTGGTCAGGACCACCCCGTAGGCCACCCCCCAGCGGATCGCGGGCAGGGTCACCTGGAGGAACGCCCGCAGGGGCGAGGCCCCCAGGGTCCAGGCGGCCTCCTCCTGGTCGGTGCCGACCTCGCGCAGGACCGGGGCCACCTCCCGGACCACGTACGGCAGGGAGACGAACACGGTGGCCAGGACCATGCCCGGGAGCGAGAAGATCACCTGGATGCCCCGCTCGGCCAGCCAGCTGCCGAGCCAGCCGGCCTGGCCGTAGACCAGGATCAGGGCCAGCCCGATGACCACCGGGGAGATGGCGAACGGCAGGTCGATGACGGCGTCCAGCAGCCGCCGGCCCCGGAAGCGCTGGCGGACCAGCACGACCGCGCAGATGATCCCGAAGACGGTGTTGAGGGGCACGGCGATGGCCGCGATCAGCAGCGACAGCCAGAACGCGTGGAGCGCGTCGGGGGCGGTGACGGCCTGCCACACCGGGGCGATGCCGTCCCCGAAGGCCCGCCAGATGACCGCCCCCACCGGCACCAGCAGGATCGCGGCCAGATAGCCCAGGGCCAGGATCCGGAGAGGGAGACGGCCCCTAGTCGGCATGGCGGGTCCTCCTCCGCTGGAGCAGGTTGAGGCCGGCCAGGACCAGCACCGAGGTGGCCAGCAGGACCACCGAGACGGCGGCCGCGCTGCCGACGTCGTCGTTCTCGACCAGCGAGAACACGTGCACCGAGGCGACCTCGGTCCGGTAGGGGATGTTGCCCGACAGGATCACCACCGAGCCGAACTCGCCCACCGCCCGGGCGAAGGCCAGGGCCGCGCCGGCCAGCAGGGCCGGGGCGATGGTCGGGAGCACGATCCGGCGGAAGCTGGTCAGCGGCCCGGCGCCCAGGCAGCGGGCCGCCTCCTCCATGTCCGGCTCCATGGTCAGCAGCACCGGCTGGACCGAGCGGACCACGAACGGCAGGGTCACGAAGGCCAGGGCCAGCACCACCCCGGCCCGGGTGTAGCCGATGTCGACCCCGACCGGGCTGCTGCTGCCGTACAGGGCCAGCAGGGTGATCCCGGCGACGATCGTGGGCAGGGCGAAGGGCAGGTCGATCAGGGCGTTGACCACCCGCTTGCCCGGGAACTGGTCGCGGACCAGGACCCAGGCGATGACCGTGCCCATGACCACATTGCCGGCGGCCACGGCCAGGGCGACCGCGAAGGTCAGGCGCAGGGCGGCCAGCGCCTGGGGCTGGGTCGCGGCCTCCCAGAACGCCCCCCAGCCGTCGCGGCTGGAGCGCCAGACGACCGCGGTCAGGGGCAGGACGACGATCAGGCTGAGGTAGAGGGTGACGGTGCCGCGCAGCAGCGCGGCACCGCCCCTGACCTCCTGCCCGGCGCGTCCCCGGGCGAGGGTGCTAGCTGCCAACCGACACCCCGACGGTCCGCTCGATGTCGGCCACGATCCCGGCCTCCTTGTCGAAGAACCTCTTGTTCACGTCGGTCCAGCCGCCCAGGTCCTTGATGGTGAACAGGCCCGGCGGCTCGGGGAACCCGGCCCCGGCGGCGGCCGCCTGGTTGACCGGCCGGTAGCCCCGCTCGGCGTACATCCGCTGGGCCTCCTCGGAGCGGAGGAAGTCGACGAAGGCGGAGGCCGCGGTGGCGTTCTTGGACTTGCTGGCGACCGCGATCGGGTTCTCGATCAGGATGGTGTCGTCGGGCACCACGTAGTCGACCGGCTGCTCCTTCTGCTGGGCGTTGATGGCCTCGTTCTCGTAGGCCAGCATCACGTCGCCCTTGCCGCCGATGAAGGTCTGCAGCGCCTCACGGGCCGACTTGTCCTGCACGGGCACGTGACGGAACAGCTCCAGCAGGTAGGCGTTGGCCTGCTCGGGGGTCTTGCCGCCCTGCAGCTGGGCGCCGTAGGCGGCCATGATGTTCCACTTGGCCCCGCCCGAGGTGAACGGGTTCGGCTCGATGACCTCGACCCCCGGCTTGATCAGGTCGTCCCAGGTCCTGATGTTCTTGGGGTTGCCCTTGCGGACGATGAACACCACCACCGAGTTGGTGATCATGCCCTTGTGCTCGTCGGCGTTCCAGCCCTCGGCGACCAGTCCGGCGTCGACCAGCTTGGTCATGTCCGGCTCCAGGGCCAGGGTGACCACGTCGGCGGCCAGGCCGTTCTGGACGGCGCGGCTCTGGTCGCCCGAGGAGCCGTAGGACTGGGAGAACCCGACGCCCTTGCCGGCCTCGGTCTTCTGGAACGCCGGGATCAGCTGCTCGTAGGCCTCCCGGGGGGTCGAGTAGGCGACCAGCGTCAGCTTGTCGCTCCCCCCGCCCGACCCGCCGCACCCGGCGGCCAGCAGCATCCCCGCGGCCAGCAGGCCGGCGGCGAACTTGGCACGCACCTTCATCATTCCTCCGATCACCATTACCACTTTCCCTACTCGGTTGATGGAGAATGACACGGTGAAGGGCCGAGCCCGCTCCGTCAAGCGCCCGAATCGGCCTAGTGCACCTGGATGAGCCGGGTCGGTGGCCGCGCCGGTTCCCTGCCGCCCGTGGTTGGGCAAGAATGCGCCCATGCATGTGTCAGCGAAGGCCGACTACGCCGTCCGGGCGGCGATCGAGCTGGCCGCGGCCGAGGCGGGGCCGGTCAAGGGCGACCGGATCGCCGAGGCCCAGCAGATCCCGCTCAAGTTCCTCGAGAACATCCTCTCCGACCTGCGCCACGCCGGCTACGTGCAGAGCCAGCGGGGGGCCGAGGGCGGCTACTGGCTGGCCGAGCCGCCCCACACCATCACCCTGGCCGACATCATCCGGGCCGTCGACGGGCCGCTGGCCAACGTCCGCGGGGCCCGGCCGGAGTCGGTCCAGTACTCGGGCAGCGCCAGCCACCTGGTCGAGGTCTGGATCGCGGTCCGGGTGAGCCTGCGCAGCGTGCTCGAGCGGGTCACCCTGGCCGACCTGGTCGCCGGGGCCCTGCCGGCCGACGTCGAGGAGCTGATCGCCGACGCCGACGCCTGGGTGTCGCGCTCGGCCGGTGGCCACACCCCGCCGCCACCGTCCCGTCGGGCCGGCCGACAGCCGTAGCTCGGCGCCGCGACCTGGCCGCGACGCCGGCGTGACCTGATCGCGCTGGACCGGACATCGCGGCGAGACTGCCCGGTACCCCCACCGTGACCTGAGCCGGCCAGACTGCCCCCAGCACGCCAGATCACCGCCGCCCAGGGGGGCATCATGCGCCTGTTCCGTCGCCTCGCAGCCACCGTTCCCATCCTTGTCGCCGTCGGCCTGCTGCTGGCCCCGGCGGCCGCCGCCGACCCCGGATTCTCGACCAGCCCGAGGACCGTCGAGCACCCGCCGGCAGGCTCGCCCAAGCTGGTCGACCTGCGGGCCGGCCGCCACGCCACCTTCGACCGGGTCGTGTTCCAGATCGACGGCCCGATCCCCTGGTACTCGATCCGGTACGTGCCGGTGGTGCGGATGGACGGCTCGGGCGACCCGCTCACCCTGCGCGGGTCGGCGTTCCTGGAAGTCGTCCTGCGGGCCGCGACCGACGACGACGGGCGCCCGGTCCTGAAGACCACCCGGCTCCGGCCCGACTTCCCGGCCCTGCGTGAGGTCAACGCCCCGTTCTCCTTCGAGGGTCAGACCACCGCCGGGGTCGGCGTGTCCCAGCAGGTCGGCTTCCGGGTGTTCGAGCTGTCCGGTCCCAACCGCATCGTCCTGGACCTGGCCCACCCGGCCGGCGCCGGCCAGGCGGACGGGCCCAAGGCCCTGACCCTGACCCCGAGCAGCGGCCCGGTCGGCACCAAGGTCACCGTCGAGGGCCAGGGCTGCGCCCCCGGGTCGGCCACGACCCTGCTGGTCATGCAGAACGGCGGCAGCGGCACCGACGGCATGGCCGGCCTCGGCGAGTTCGGCACCGACGACCAGGGCCGCTTCCGGGCCACCGTCACCATCCCGGACCGGCTGGACCAGCGGCAGGGCTCGCCGGGCGGCCCGACCCGCCCCGGCACCTATGCCATCGGCTCCCTGCCGCCGGTCTGCATGGCCCTGTTCACCGTGACCGCCGACAGCGCACTCGGCGACACCCCGCCGGGGAATCTGCCGTTCACCGGCCCCCGCAGCCCGCTGCTGCTCGCGGTCGGGGGCGGCCTGCTGATGGCCGGGGCGGCGCTGGTCGCGCTCGTCCGCCGCCCGGCGCCGACGCGATAGCCCGCCCGGGCACGACGGCGGAGGCGGCCAGGGTGACCCTGGCCGCCTCGGCCTACTGGAAGGCGGCCAGGCCGGTGACGGCCTGGCCCAGGATCAGGCTGTGGACCTCGCTGGTGCCCTCGTAGGTGAGCACCGACTCGAGGTTGTTGGCGTGGCGGATCACCGGGTACTCGAGGGTGATGCCGTTGGCCCCCAGGATCGTCCGGGCGCTGCGGGCGATGGCCAGGGCCTCGCGGACGTTGTTGAGCTTGCCCAGGCTGACCTGCTCGGGGGCGAGCCGGCCGTCGTCCTTCATCCGGCCCAGGTGCAGGGCCAGCAGGGTGCCCTTGGACAGCTCGACCAGCATGTCGGCCAGCTTCTGCTGGGTCAGCTGGAACCCGCCGATGGGCCGGTCGAACTGCTCGCGGGTGGTGGCGTACTCGAGGGCGCTCTGGAAGCAGGCCCGGGCCGCGCCCATCGACCCCCAGACGATCCCGAAGCGGGCCTCGTTGAGGCACGACAGGGGGCCGCGCATGCCGCGGACCTCGGGGAGCACGGCGTCGGCGGGCAGCCGGCAGTCCTCCAGGACCAGCTCGGAGGTGACCGAGGCCCGCAGCGACAGCTTGCGGCCGATGTCGCGGGTGGAGAAGCCGGGGGTGCCGGCCGGGACCAGGAAGCCGCGCACCCCCTCGTCCTCGGTCCGGGCCCAGACCACGGCCACGTCGGCGATGCCGCCGTTGGTGATCCACATCTTGGTCCCGTTGAGCACCCAGTCGCCGCCGTCGCGGCGGGCGCTGGTCCGCATGCCGGCCGGGTTGGAGCCGAAGTCGGGCTCGGTCAGGCCGAAGCAGCCGATCACCTCGCCGGCGGCCATCGGCGGCAGCCAGCGCCGCTTCTGCTCCTCGGAGCCGTACTTCCAGATCGGGTACATGGCCAGGGAGCCCTGGACCGAGACGAAGCTGCGGGCCCCGGAGTCACCGGCCTCCAGCTCCAGGCAGGCCAGGCCGTAGCTGACCGCGTTGGTGCCGGCGCAGCCGTAGCCCTCCAGGTGCATGCCGAGCAGGCCGAGGTCGCCGAGCTCCTTGGCCAGCTCCCGGGGCAGCTCGCCGCGCTCGAACCAGCCGGCCACCTCGGGCAGGATGCGGTCGGCGACGAAGCCGCGGGTGGTGTCGCGGATCAGCCGCTCCTCGTCGCTCAGCAGCCGGTCCAGGTCGAGGAAGTCCAGGGCGGGGGGCGGGCTCATGGGTGCTCCTCGGGCTCCGGGCCGGGGACGACGGCGACCCCGACCAGCTCGACCTTGGCCGCCGGGTCGAACAGCCCGGCGACCTCGAACAGGGCCGTGGCCACGTAGTGGCGGCCCAGGTGGCGCCGGTAGGCGGCGCCCAGCTCGGCCAGGGTGGCCCGGTAGCGGTCGATCTCGGTGGTGTAGACGTGCAGGGACACCAGGTGCTCGGGCGACCCGCCGGCCGCGGCCAGGGCGGCGACCAGGTTGCCGGCGGCGACCTCGAACTGCTCGGCCAGGGTCGCCCCGACGATCCTCCCGTCGGGGCCCTGGGCGGCCTGGCCGCCCAGGTAGACGGTGCGGCCGGGGGCGGCGACGACCGCGTGGGCGAACCCGACCGGCGGGGCCAGCCCCTCGGGGTTCACCACCCGGTGCGGGGTGCCTGGCGCCCCGTCGGGTTCACGAGCCGCTCCCGGTGCGCCCGCCCGCATCATCGGCCCCGCCAGGTGGGGGAGCGGCCCTGGGTGAAGGCGGCGTAGAACTCGCGGTGGTCCTCGGAGCCGAGCAGCAGGGCCTGGGTGACCGCCTCCAGCTCCAGCGCCCCGGCCAGGGGCAGGTCGAGCTCGCGGGCCAGCAGCACCTTGGTGGCGGCATAGGCCAGGGACGGGCCGTCGGCCAGCCGCCGGGCCAGCTCGGCCGCCGCCTTGGGCAGCTCGGCATCGTCGACCACCTGGTTGGCCAGGCCGAGGCCGGCCGCCCGGTCGGCGTCGACCCGGTCCCCGAGCAGCAGCAGCTCGGTCGCCCGGCCCAGCCCGACCAGCCGGGGCAGCAGGTAGGCGCAGCCCATGTCCGCCCCGGCCAGCCCGACCCGGGTGAACAGGAAGGCCAGGGAGGCCGAGCGGGCCAGCAGCCGGAGGTCGGCGGCCAGGGCGATGACCGCCCCGGCCCCGGCCGCGACCCCGTTGACGGCCGCCACCACCGGCAGGGGCAGCTCCCGCAGCCCCTGGACGACGGCCCCGGTCATGCGGGTGAAGTCGAGCAGCTCCCGGGGCCCCATGGCCTGGAGGGCGCCGATGATCTCGTGCACGTCCCCGCCCGAGCAGAACCCGCGCCCCCGGCCGGTCAGGACCAGCACCCGCACCCCGTCCCGGCTGGGCAGCTCGGCCAGCAGGTCGCGCAGGTCGGCGTAGACCTCGAAGGTGAGGGCGTTGAGCCGTTCCGGCCGGTCGAAGGTGACGGTGGCCACCCCGGCCTCCTCGGCGTAGCCGAAGTGCTCCCACCGCCCGGTGAGCCCCGCCGACCCGCGAAACGGGCTCATCGTGGTCCCTCCTCGCCCCCCTTCGCGCCGGGCCCCACGGTAGCGCGGAACAGCTCGCGGGCGATGATGCTCCGCTGGATCTCGGAGGTCCCCTCGTAGATGCGGGGGGCGCGGACCTCCCGGTACAGGTGCTCCAGCAGGTGGCCGCGCTCCAGGGCCCGGGCCCCGAGGACCTGGACGGCCTGGTCGACCACGGCCTGGGCGGTCTCGGTGGCGTACAGCTTGGCCATGGCCGCGGCCGCGGTGACCCCAACAGCGGCCGGGTCGGCGTCATACCGGCTGGCCGCCTCGTAGACCAGCAGCCGGGCCGCCTGGGTCCGGGTGGCCGCCTCGGCCAGGGCGTGGGCCACCGCCTGGAACTCGGCCAGCGGCCGCCCGAAGGCCCGCCGCCCGGCGGCGTGGGCCACGGCCACCTCCAGGGCGGCCTGGGCCATGCCGACGGCGAACGCCCCCACGCTCGGCCGGAACCGGTCGAGGGTGGCCATGGCCAGCCCGAACCCCTGGTCGACCCGGCCGAGCACCTGCTCGGGCCCGGCCAGCACCCCGTCCAGCTCGAGGCGCCCGATGGCGTGGGGGGCCAGCAGCTCCAGCGCCTCCCCGCCCAGCCCGGGCGCGTCCCCGGGCACGGCGAACGCGGTGATCCCCCGCGACCGGGCCCCGGGGGTGGTCCGGGCGAACAGCGTGTACACGTCGGCCTCGGGGGCGTTGGAGATCCACGCCTTGACCCCCGACAGGCGGAACCCGTCGCCGTCCGCCTCGGCCCGCAGCTCCAGCCCGCCCGCGTCCGACCCGGCCTCCGGCTCCGACAGCGCGAACGCCGCCACCGCCCGCCCGGCCGCCAGCTCGGGAAGGTACCGCCCCCGCACGGCCGCGCTCCCGGCGGCCGCGATCGGATGCCCGCCCAGCCCCTGCAGGGCCAGCGCCGTCTCGGCCTCGGTCGACTCCCGGGCCAGCGCCTCCCGCAGCAGGCACAGCTCCATCGCCGACGCCCCCGGCCCGTCGGGGTCGGCGGGGAGCAGCCGCCCCAGCAGCCCGTGGTCCCCGAGGGCCCGGACCAGCTCCCGGTTCACCCGCCCGGGCCGCCCACCCGCCACCAGCGGGACCAGCACCTCCCTGGCCAGCTCCCGCACCTCGCCCACCAGCCGCTCCTGCGCGGCCGTGAGCGCAAAGGCCCGCCCCGGGCCATCAGTCACGAGGACCCTCCTCCGCCGGGAACCTCCGGGGAGCCTAGCCGAACCCGAACCGGGGCGCCCGGCTACCGGCGGCGCAGCCAGAGCGAGGCCGAGGCCGGCTGGACGGTGTGGTCGACCACGCCAAGCAGCTCGGCCGAGAGGGTGTCCAGGTCGACCTGGTCGCGGAGGCGGCCGCTGAAGCGCTCCACCGTCTGGGCGGCGTCGTAGCGGCCGCGGTTGAAGCGGCGGTCGACCAGCCCCTGGAGGCGGCGCCGGGCCGGCTGGAACAGGGCGGCCACGGCCAGGGTGGAGGCGGCCACGGCCAGGGCCGAGTCGCCGGTGGCCGGGTCGAGCAGCCGCCCGAGCAGGAACACCAGGCCGGCGTAGACGCCGACCAGCAGGGCGGTCAGCAGCCCGTAGACCAGGGTCCGGTTGATCAGCCGGTCGATCTCGTACAGCCGGTACTTGAAGACGGCGATCGCCACCGCCACCGGGATCAGGCCGAACAGCGGGAACAGGACCCCGGCGCCGATGATCAGGGTGCTGGTCACGAAGATCAGGATGGCCGTGACCACCGTGTACACGAACCACTTGACCTGCTGGCGCTCCTCCCCGGAGGCGCGCCGCAGGCGCAGGACCAGCGACAGCAGGCACACGCCGAGCACGCCGAGCTGGCCGACGAGCAGCGTGCCGAAGAGCGGGTCGGCCAGGCCGGCCACCGGCAGCTGCACCGGCGGGGTGACCTCCGGGTAGTAGAGCTCGACGGCGCCGGGGGAGAAGGCGGCGCTCAGCGACAGGGTCAGGTAGACGGTCACGACCAGATAGGCGAACGGCCGCCAGCGCCGCGACGGCAGCCGGCCGTGGGGGAACAGCAGCAGCAGAAAGGCCAGCAGCGAGAACGCGGGGTGCCAGACCACCGCCTCCGCCCAGGCCACCCAGGCCGGGCCGGGCAGCGAGCCGGGGTCGCTGACCACCCCCCGCTCGACATAGGAGCTGGTGAAGGTGGCGAAGGCCATCACCATGCCCCAGCCGAGCAGCAGCCAGCCGACGGCGTTGGCGGGCCGGCGGCCGGCCAGGAACGCCCCGACGGTGAGGAAGGCCAGGCTGAGCACGACCAGCACGCCGACAAAGCTCCGCACCGCATAGGCCGCGTTGACGGCCAGGGCGACCCCGATCAGCCCGAGGGCCAGCCCCCACAGGCCCCAGGCCAGCCGGACGGCGGCCCGGGGGGTCACGGTTGGCCGGCGCGCCGCCGGGTGAAGGGCCGGCGCAGCCAGCGCACCGGCGTGCCCAGGGTCCAGACGAAGGTGCGGACGGCCGCGTTCTTGGAGATGTTGCCGGCCTTGCGCCACTGGCGGCGGCGGTCGACGCAGACCACCTGGGACTCGACCTGGGGCTCGACCCCGAGGTGGCGGGCCAGGTTCTCGGCCGTCTGGACCCAGAACCGGCTGTTCAGGCGGTTGCCGCCGAACACGTAGCCGAGCTCGTAGAGCGGGTCGTTGGTGCGCTCAAGGGCCTGGATCTGGACGACGGTGACGCCGCCGGAGGTCTCGGCCGAGAAGGTGATCCAGCCGGCCAGCATGTGCCCCTCGGGGGTCATGAGGGTGAACGACTCGTCGTCGGCGTACAGCACCAGCACCCCGGTGGACAGCTTCATCCGGCCGGGCAGGCCCAGGTTGAGCAGGGCCACCTCGCCGGGGGCGATGCCCTCAAGGGGCGCGTAGAACCAGTTGCGCTCCGGCCAGAACCGCTGGAACTCGGCCTTCCAGAGCTTGATGACCTCGGCCGGGGAGACGTCGGCGCCGCGCAGCTCGACCCGCATCGTCTTCTGCCACATCTTGCCGAAGCCCTGGACCGGGCCGACCACCCGCCGGCCGGTGACGTTGAGGTTGACGGCCTCGGCCGGGACCTCGCCCAGCTTCAGGGTGGTGACGTTCTTGGCCCAGTAGGCCGCGTCCCGGGACGCCGCTGGGGCGGCCTCCTCGGCGGCGACGGGGTCCTCGGTGCTCATGGTGGTGCTCCTCGGGTCAGGGTGCGTCGGCCTCGGCGAACGCCTCGGCCTCGGTGTCGAAGATGCCGATCGCCTCGTCCAGGCGGGTCAGCTCGAAGATCTGCCGGTAGTGCTCGTTCAGCCCGAAGGCGACCAGCCGCTGGCGCTGGCGGTTGGCCCGGACCAGCAGCGTCACCAGCATCCCGATGCCGCCACTGTTCATGTACTCCAGGCCGCTGAAGTTGAGGACGATGGTGCGGGTGAACTTGCCGCTGGCCCTGGTGTAGGCGTCGGCCAGGGCCTTCTCGGACGACGCGGTGACGTCGCCCTTGAAGTCGATGACGCTGGCCCGGCTCGACAGCTCGCGGACATCGGTGATGAGACTGCCCTCGGTCATTGCTTGGCCCTCCCTTTTGCTGGACCGGCGGGTTCAGGTGGAGACAGTGGCGGTGACCGCGCTGTCCTCGTCGGCGTAGATCCCCATGAAGTCGCTCAGGCGGGTGATGGCGAAGATCTGGCGGTAGTGCTCGCTGAGCCCGAAGGCGCGCACCGTCCGGTGCTCCTTGCGGGCCCTGGCCAGCAGCCCGACGATCAGGGCGATGCCGGTGGAGTTGATGTAGTCCACGCTGGCGAAGTTCAGCACGACCGTGCGGGGGTCGTCCTGGGCGGCCCGCTCGTAGGCGGCCAGCAGGGCCTGGTCGGCACCGAGGTTGATCTCGCCGCGCAGGTCGATCACCCCGGTGCTGTCGTGGGATCGGACCTCGGCCCCGAACTCAGCTCCGGGCATCTGGTGCCTCCTTGAGGTGCATGACCAGCTCGATGGTGTGGTGCTGCTCGTCGACGGCGGTCTCGAGGGCGTCGACCATGTTCTGGATGAGGAACAGGCCCCAGCCCCGCGGGGTCTGGAGACCGGCCAGCTTGGCCTCCAGGTCGGGCGTCTCGACCTCGGGCAGGGCACGCTCGCCGCCCTGGTCGGTGATCCGCACCTTCACGTCGGTGTCGTCGGCGACCACGCTGACCCCGACCGGCAGCTCCGGCCGGTTGCCGTTGCCGTGCTCGATGGCGTTCATGGTCGCCTCGCCGACCGCGGTCTTGAGCCGCTCCAGGCGGGGGCCGTCCAGCCCCAGCCCGTCCACCGCCTCGGCCACCTGGTCGATGGCCAGGCGCTCGTTGCCGGGCTCGCTGGCCACCTCGAAGGACGCCAGCTGCCGCTCGGCCCCCGCGGGCCCGGGGGCCTCGGGGGCGGCCGGCCCGCCGCCGGCGGCCCGCCGGCCCAGGGTGACCAGGGTGATGTCGTCCTCCTGCTCCAGCTCGGGGCCGACGAAGTCCTGCAGCTCCTTGAGCAGCCGGTCGATCAGCACCTCGCCGTCGGAGGCCTCGCCGGTCAGGGCGGCGACCCGGGGGAAGCCGAACATCTCCCGCGAGGTGTTGTGGGCCTCGGCCAGCCCGTCGGAGTGGAGCAGCACCGTGTCGCCGGGGGCGAGGGTGGCCTCCTTCTCCTCGTACTCCATCTCGGGGAGCAGCCCCAGGGGCATGCCGGTGGCCCGCAGCTCGGTCACCCCGCCCTCGGTGCTGACATAGGGGACGTTGTGGCCGGCGTTGGCGTAGCGCAGCTGCCCGGTCTCGGGGTTCAGGACCGCGTACAGGCAGGTCACGAACATGTGGGCCGGCATCTCGTCCACCAGCAGGTTGTTGACCCGGGTGAGGACCTCGCTGGGGGCGACCAGCCGGGGCGCCTCGGCCCGCAGGACCGAGTGGGTGGTGGCCATGACCAGGGCCGCCGGGACGCCCTTGTCGGTCACGTCGCCGACCACGATGCCGATCTGGCCCTCGGGCAGCTTGATGAAGTCGTAGAAGTCGCCGCCGACCTCGCGGGCCGGGCCGTAGAAGGCCGCGAACTGCCAGCCGGCCAGGTCGGGCAGCTCCTCGGGCAGGAACTGCTGCTGGATCAGCTGGGCGACCCGCAGCTCCTGCTCGATCCGCTCACGCTGGCGGACCTCGGCCTCCTGCTCGCGGACCAGCTGGGCGACCCGCACCGCCGGGGCGGCGTGGCCGGCCAGGTCGTTGAGCAGCTTGCGGTCGTCGGCTGAGTACTCCTGCTCGCTGCGCCGTGGGCCCAGGTTGAGCAGGCCGATCAGCTCGCCCTGGCTGACCAGGGGGACGACCAGCTTGATGCCGGCCTCGCGCAGGCCCTCCAGGGCCGGCGAGTCCAGCTGCAGCGCCCCGATGTCGACCGCCCCGGTCGCCCCTGAGAAGTAGGCGACCAGCGGGTCGTTGGGCGCGATCTCGACCGGCGGCGCCTCGACCCGCTCGGGCGGCGCGGCCACGGGCTCGGTCGATGGCCGGACCCGGGGCTCGCGCCGCAGGACCCGCCGCAGGTTGCTCGGGATCGTGGTCATGGCACCTCCTTGGGAGCGGTTGTACCTTCCCACCGCTCCGGCATCGTTACGGAATCCGTCACGGCACGCGTTTTCCTGGTCGGCCCGGTGCTTGGTCGGTCCATAGTGACCGCGTAGAGTGGCGGCGAGGAGGGGGGTGCATGGCGGAGCTGCGGATTGCCCTGCTTGGTCCGCCGCGGGTGGAGCTGGACGGGGCGCCGATCGAGGTCGACACCCGCAAGGCGATCGCGCTGCTGGCCTACCTGGCCATGCAACCGGAGCGGCACGGCCGCGACGCCGTGGCCGGGCTGCTCTGGCCCGACTACGACACCGAGCACGCCCGGGGGGCGCTGCGCCGGACCCTGTCGACCCTGAACAAGGCCGTCGGGCCGGGGTGGCTGGCCGCGGACCGGACCACCGTCGGGTTCGCCCGGACCAGCTTCTGGCTGGACGTGGCCGAGTTCCAGGCGCTGCTGGCCGGCCGGCGCGACCACGGCCACCCGCCCGAGGACGCCTGCCCGGCCTGCGTGGCCCCGCTGGCCGCCGCGGCCGGGCTGCACCGGGGCGACTTCCTGGCCGGGTTCAGCCTGCGCGACAGCACCAGCTTCGACGACTGGCAGTACTTCCAGGCCGAGCGGCTGCGGCGCGAGCTCGCGGGGACGCTGGAGCGGCTGGCCACGGCCCAGATCGGCCGGCACCACTGGGACGACGCGGTCGACGCCGCCCGCCGCTGGCTGGCCCTCGACCCGCTGCACGAGCCGGCCCACCGCCAGCTGATGCGGATCTACACCTGGAGCGGCCGCCGCGGGGCCGCCCTGCGCCAGTTCCAGGCCTGCCAGCGGGTCCTGGAGGAGGAGCTGGGGGTCGAGCCGCTGGAGGAGACGGTCGCCGTCCACGAGGCCATCCAGGCCAGCCGCCTGCCACCGCCACCAGCGCCTGCGGAGGCTGTGGACAGCTCGGCGCCCCCCTCCCCCTCCCCCTCTGCCCGGGGCGTGCCGGAACCCCACCCGCCGGGTGTTGGGGCCCCAGCACGGGAGGGTAGCCCGACCGGGGAGGGGGCGCACCCGGCTGTCCACACCCCCCTGGTGCCGCTGGTCGGGCGGGACCGGGAGTGGGCGGCCCTGCTGGACGCCTACGCCGGGGTGGCCGCCGACGGGCGGCTGGTGGTGATCGAGGGCGAGGCCGGCATCGGCAAGACCCGGCTGGCCGACGAGCTGGCCGGTCACGCCCGGTCGCTGGGGGCCTCGGTGGTCCGGGGCCGCTGCTACGAGGAGGAGACCGGGGTCGCCTACGGGCCGTTCATCGAGGGCCTGCGGGGTGTCCTGGCCGCCGGCCCGCCCCTCGACCAGGTGCCCCGGCACTGGCTGGCCGAGGCCAGGCGGCTGCTGCCCGAGCTGGTCGAGGCCCACCCGGACCTGCCCGACCCGGGGCCGCTGGACGGCCCGGCGGCCGGCCGCCAGTTCTTCGAGGGGGTCAGCCAGGTCCTGCTGGCCGCCACCGGGGGACCGGTGCCGGGGCTGCTGGTGCTCGACGACCTCCAGTGGGCCGACGAGGCCTCCCTGGACGTGCTCGCCTACCTGGTCCACCGGCTGGAGGGCCGGCCCCTGCTGGTGGTCGCCTGCTGGCGGTCCGAGCAGGTCCCGGCCGACGCCCGGCTGCGCCGGCTGGCCGCCGAGACCAGGCGGGCCGGGCGGGGGAGCGTCCTCGAGCTGCCCCGGCTGGACGCGGCCGGGGTGGCCGAGCTGGTCAGCGCCGTGGCCCCGGCCCGGGCCGCCTCGGCCGGGCTGCTCCACCAGCGGACCGAGGGCCTGCCCTTCCTGGTGCTGGAGTACCTGGCCGCCGTCGGCGACGACGGCGAGCTGCCGGCCCTGCTCCCGGGCGGGGCCCGCGACCTGCTGGCGGCCCGGGTCCGGGGGGTCGGCGACGCGGCCCGGCAGGTGCTGGCCACCGCGGCCGTGCTCGGCCGCTCCTTCGACGTCGACACCGCCCGGGCGGCCAGCGGCCGCAGCGACGAGGAGGCGGTGGCCGCCCTGGAGGAGCTGGCCGCCCGGGGCCTGGTCCACGAGGTCGCCGGGGACGTCTACGACTTCGGCCACGGCCTGGTCCGCGACCTCGTCTACTCCCAGACCAGCCTGGCCAGGCGGCGGCTGCTGCACCGCCGGGTGGGGGAGGCCCTGGCCGCGGCCGCCCGGGGCCGCCGCCCCCAGGAGCCCCCGGCGGCCTCGATCGCCAGGCACCTGGAGCAGGGCGGCGCCACCGCCGAGGCCGCCGGCTGGCACCGGCTGGCCGGCGACCAGGCCCGGGCGGTGTTCGCCAACCGCGAGGCCCTCGGCCACTACCGGGCCGCGGCCGGCCTCGGCGATCCCGACCCGGCCGGGCTGCACGCCGCCATCGGCGACCTGGAGACCCTGCTCGGCAACTACGACGCCGCCCTGGCCGCCTACACCGAGGCCGCCGGGGCCGCCGGCGACGGCGACCGCTGGGTGATCGAGCAGAAGCTGGGGGCCATCTCGGCCCGCCGGGGCGACTGGGACGCGGCCGAGCGCCACCTGACCGCCGCCGTGGCCGCCCTGGGCAGCGCCGGCGCCGAGGCCCGGCGGGCCGGCCTGGCCGCCGAGCGCAGCCTGGCCGCCCACCGCCAGGGCCGCGACGCCGCCGCCGACCAGCTGGCCAACGACGCCCTCGACCTGGCCGCCGAGGCCGGCGACCCCGACGCCCTGGCCAGGGCCCACGGCATGCTGGGCATGCTCAGCGCGGCCCGCGGCGACCATCGCACGGCCCGCCGCCACCTGGAGCAGAGCCTGGCCCTGGCCGAGGCCCTCCCCGACCCCAGCGCCCGGGTGGCCGCCCTCAACAACCTCGCCCTGGCCCACCGGGCCACCGGCGAGGTCGACCTGGCCGTCGAGCACACCCGCACCGCCCTGGAGCTCTGCGCCCGCCAGGGCGACCGCCACCGCGAGGCCGCCCTCCACAACAACCTGGCCGACCTGCTCCACCTGGCCGGCCAGCACGCCGAGGCGATGGACCACCTCAAGCAGGCGGTGGCGATCTTCGCCGAGGTCGGCGAGCCCGGCACCCTGGAACCGGAGATCTGGAAGCTCGTCTCCTGGTAGCCGGCCCACGGCCGCCCCCTGGCTGTGGGAGGCTTGGCCGATGGCCCCGACCCTGACCCGCAGGCAGGCCCTGGCCGCCGGGGCCGCCGGGGCGGCCGCGGCCCTGGCCGGCGGGGCCGGGCTGGTCCAGGCCGGGGTGCTGCCGGGCCGCTACCGGGTGGGCCGGCTGCTGGGGGCCTGCGACGTCGGCGGCCCGCCCCCGACCACCGCCGCCCCCGGCCCGATCCGGTTCGCCAGCTTCCCCTCCCGGCGCCGGGGCCGCCCGGTCGGCTACGGGGTGGCCTGGCCGCCCGGGTCCGGCCCTGGGGACCGGCTGCCCGTCTGCCTGCTCCTGCACGCCGCCGCCGGCAACGAGCGGACCCCGTTCGAGCGCCTCCGCCTGCACCACCACCTGGCCCAGGCGACCGGCTCCCCGGACCCCCCCGGCCGGCTGCGGCCGCTCGCCCTGGCCTCGGCCGACGGCCGCGGCAGCGGCTGGAGCCCGGCCGCCGGCGACGACCCCTTCGGCATGCTCCTGGACGAGCTGCTGCCGCTGCTGTCCGGCCTCGGCCTGCGCACCGCCCCCGGCCAGGTCGGCGTCCTCGGCTGGTCGATGGGCGGCGGCGGCGCCCTCCGCCTGGCCGAGGCCCACCCCGGCCGCCTGGCCGCGGTGGTCGCCACCAGCCCGGCCGTGGCCGCCGCCGGGTCCGAGGTCGCCGGCGCGGACCGCCTGGCCGGCCTGGCCGTCAAGGTCGACTGCGGCGCCAACGACCCGTTCGCCCCGGCCACCCGGGCCCTGGCCGCCGCTCTCCCCGACGCCGAGATCGCCGTCACCAAGGGCTGTCACGACGGCGGCTTCTGGCAGCGGCAGGCCCCCGCCCAGCTGCGCTTCCTGGCCGCCGCCCTCGGGCCTTAGCGCCGGGGCCGCAGCCACAGGGACACGGTGGACGGCTGCATGGTCTGGTCGGTCACGGCCAGCAGCTCGGCCGACAGGCTGTCCAGGTCGACCTGCTGGCGCAGCCGGCCGCTGAAGGCCTGGATGGTCCGGGCGGCGTCGTAGCGGTGGCGGTTGAAGCGCCGGTCCACCACCGCCTGGACCCGGCGGCGGGCCGGCTGGAAGATGGCGGCAACGGCCAGGGTGGCCCCGGCCACGGCCAGGCTGGAGCTGTCCGGCAGCAGCCGGCCCAGCAGCACCACGATCGCGCCGTAGCCGAGGCCGAGCAGCACGGTCAGCAGCGTCCAGGCCAGGGTGCGGCTGAGGATCCGGTCCAGGTCGTACAGCCGGTAGCGCAGGACCGAGGCGCCGATGACCAGCGGCAGGACCACGATGTAGGCGTAGGAGGACCACAGCCACACGGCCTCGATGCCGGTCACGGTGCCGGCCGCCACCCCGATCGCGGCCACCCCGGCCAGGACGGCGGCCAGGGCGACCCAGCGCAGCTGCAGGCGCTCGATCCCGCGGGCGCGGCGGAACCGGACGACCAGCGACCCGGCCGCGACCAGGATGGCCACCTGGGTGAGCAGCGCGGCCAGCCAGTCGACCACGCGCAGGACGTCGTCGGCCGGTCCGCCGGCGGCCAGGGCCATGGGGCTGACCACCGACCCGAACGGCGGGG
>CALGFH010000110.1 GCA_937881255.1 uncultured Actinomycetes bacterium | reverse complement strand
CGGCGGCCGAGCTCATCGACCGGGCCCTGGCCGCCCATCGGGCCCGCCGCGGCGGGGCCGACGGACCCTGACCAGACCGCTTCCACGGAGGCTCCGGGAGAAGCCGTCGAGGATCCGGTCGTGGTGCTCGGGGGCGGCCACGGCGACCCGCAGCCAGTCGGGGCCCAGGCCGGGGAAGGTGTCGCCGCGGCGGACCACGATGCCCAGGTCGCGCAGCCGGGCCCGGACCAGGGTGGCGTCACGGACATGGAGCAGCAGGAACGGGGCCCGGCCGCCGGGGGCCACGGTGACGCCGGGGAGCTGGCCGAGGGCGGCGGCCAGGTCGGCCCGCCATTCGGCGACCCGACGGGCCTGCTCGCCGGCCCAGGCGACGGCGTCGGGCTGGGAGCAGGCGACCAGGGCCTCCAGGGCCAGGCTGTTGACCGGCCAGGGCGGCTGGGCGGCGGCCAGCCGGGCGGCGAGCTCCGGGCCGGCGAGCAGGTAGCCGACCCGGAGCCCGGCCAGCCCCCAGGTCTTGGTCAGGCTGCGCACCACGACCAGGCCGGGAAGGTCCTGGCGGCTGGTCAGGGTGGCCGGTTCGCCGGCCACGGCGTCGGCGAAGGCCTCGTCCACCACCAGGGCCCGGCCCGGGCGGGCCAGGCGTTCCAGGACCTCGACCGGGTGGAGGCGGGCCGTGGGGTTGGTCGGGTTGCCGAGCACGACCAGGTCGGCGCCGGACGGCACCCGGTCGGGGTCGAGGCCGAAGGGGGGTGGGAGCAGGACCCGCTCGACCGGGTGGCCGGCCGCGCGCAGGGCGGCCTCGGGGGCGGTGAAGGAGGGGTGGACACAGACCGCCCGTCGCGGCCGCAGCCCGCGGGCCAGCAGGGTGAAGGCCTCGACGGCGCCGTTGGTCAGCAGCACCTGGGCCGGGTCGCGCCCATGGCGGGCGGCCACCGCGGCCCTGGCCGCGGCCGGTCGCGGATAGGCGGCCAGCCCGGCCAGCGCGGCCGCCAACCGGGCCTGCAGCCAGGCCGGGGGGTGGGCCAGGCGGACGTTGACGGCCAGGTCGAGCTGGCCCGGCCCGGCCGCCGGGTCGAGGTCGTCGTCGCCGTGATGGTCGAGGTCGACGGTCACGGCAGGCGACGCTAGGTTCGCCCCGTCACCCCGTCAAGCGGCGCGACAAGGAGGTCGGATGCCGAGGTCCCGCGCCCTGGTCGCCGGGCTGGTCGCCGGGGTGGTGGCCGACCGGGTGCTCGGGGACCCGCGGCGCTGGCACCCGGTGGCCGGGTTCGGGCAGCTCGCGGCCGCGCTGGAGCGGGCGATGTGGCGGCCGTCGCGGACCGCCGGGGTCGCCTACACCATCGCCCTGGCCGGGGGAGCGACCGCGGCGGCCGCCTGGGCCCAGCGGCGGGCCCGCGGCCGCCCGGCGGCCGAGCTGCTGCTGACGGGCGCGGCGACCTGGGTCGCGCTGGGGGGCCGGTCGCTGGCCGCGGCCGGGCGGGAGCTGGCCGCGGCCGTCCGGTCGGGGGACCTGGAGGAGGCCCGCCGGCTCGCCCCGACGCTGGTCGGGCGGGACCCGCGCGACCTGGACGGGCCGCAGCTGTGCCGGGCGGCGGTGGAGTCGATGGCCGAGAACACCGCCGACGCGGTCCTGGGCCCGCTGCTCTGGGGGGTGCTGGTTGGGCCGGCCGGGGTGGCCCGCCTGGACGACCTGGCCGGGTGGCGGGGGGCGCGGCTCGGGGCCGGCCTGGCCTGCCTGGCCGCGCCGGCGGTGGGCGGCAGCCCGGCCCGGGCGTGGCGGACATTACGGGCCGACGGGCGCTCGCACCCGAGCCCCAACGCGGGGCCGATGGAGGCGGCCTTCGCCGGCGCCCTGGGGGTGCGGCTGGGGGGCCGCAACGTCTACGGGGAGCGGGTCGAGGAGCGGCCGGCCCTCGGCCGCGGGCCCCTGCCCGGCCCCGGCGACGTCGACCGGGCGGCCCGGCTCTCGCTCCTGATCGGGTCGGCCGCCACCGCCCTCCTGGCCGGGCTGCGCTGGGGCGTCAGCCGCCGGTGACGCC
>CALGFH010000109.1 GCA_937881255.1 uncultured Actinomycetes bacterium | reverse complement strand
GCGAAGCCCACCACTTGCGGCACTGGCTCCATGGCGGCCCCACCGACCTGGCCAATCTGGCCTTGCTGTGCCGAGCCCACCACCGCGCCGTCCACGAGGACGGCTGGCAACTGGTCCGCCAGGCTGACGGTCGGCTGACCGCCACCCCACCCCACCGCCGACCCCACCGGCGACATCCCAGCGCCGCCTGACCCGACCGGCAGGTCGGGGGCACCCTCGCGCGCCGGAACAGCCCGTCCACCGCGCCCGGCTACCGGATAGGCCCTGTGCCCGGGCCACCGAGCCAGGCGAGGACCTAAGGCCCGAACCCGAACCTCGAGCCAGGCGACCGCATGGAACCCGAATAGCCCGACCCACCGTGCCTGGTAGCCGTACGGCATCCGAAGCCCCGGGGCCCGACCCCACCGTGCCAGGTAAGTGAATGGCCCCGACAGCCCTGCCCTTCGGGCAGGCAACTGCATGGGACCCAAGGCCCGACCACGGTGCCAGGCGAGCGAATGGGGCCCGACCCACCGTGCCTGCTCTCCGCACGGCACCCGATCGACCGGGCCCACCCACCGTCCCAGCCAACGGCGCCGCCCCCAAAGGGCCGACCCACGGTGCCGCGGCTCGGTCCTCTCCGCCCACCCTTGGGTCGGCGCCCGACCCCCTCCTCCCTGCCGCACCTTGCGGAACGAATCATTCTGTTCTGCTATAATGGAACGGAACAGTTTGTTCCAACCTCGTGGGAGGAGCCACGATGACCAGCGGCGACCATGGCGCCCAGCAGAGCACCAGGAACGCCCACGACCAGATCCGGCCCTTCCGGGTGGAGGTGCCCCAGGCCGAGCTGGACGACCTCAGGGAACGGCTGGGCAGGACCCGGTGGCCGGTGGAGCCGGGCGGGGTGGGCTGGAGCCGGGGGGTGCCGGTGGGGTATCTGCAGGGGCTGGCCGAGTACTGGCGAACCGGCTACGACTGGCGAGAGCACGAGGAGCGGCTGAACCAGCTGCCGCAGTTCACCACGACGATCGACGGGGCCGGGCTGCACTTCATCCATGTCCGGTCGCCCGAGGCGGAGGCGACGCCGCTGCTGCTGATCCACGGGTGGCCCGGGTCGATCGTGGAGTTTCAGGAGCTGGTCGGGCCGCTGACCGACCCGGCCGCGCACGGGGGTGACCCGGGCGACGCCTTCCATGTCGTGATCCCGTCGCTTCCCGGGTTCGGGTTCTCGGGGCCGACGGCGGACACGGGCTGGACCTACGATCGGATCGCGGGGGCGTTCGTCGAGCTGATGACCCGGCTGGGGTACGAGCGGTTCGGGGTCCAGGGCGGCGACGTCGGGGCCTTCGTGGCTCCGGTCGTGGGGAGGAGGGCGCCGGAGCGGGTGCTCGGGGTGCACGTCAACGCCCTGGTCACCTTTCCGTCGGGTGACCCGGCGGAGCTGGAAGGCCTCACCGAGGCCGAGCAGCAGCGCCTGGCCCGGATGCGGCACTTCCAGGACGACATGATGGGCTACAGCCAGATCCAGGCGACCCGCCCGCAGACGCTCGCCTACGGGCTCACCGACTCCCCGGCCGGGCAGCTGGCCTGGATCGTCGAGAAGTTCAAGGAGTGGACCGACCCGGCGGCCGAGCTCCCCGAGGACGCGGTGGACCGCGACCACCTGCTGACCAACGTCAGCATCTACTGGTTCACGGCCACCGCCGGCTCGTCGGCCGCCCACTACTACGACGTCTACCACGACCCGGCCGCGTGGCAGCCCAAGGGGCGCGGCACCGTTCCGACCGGGGTGGCCGTGTCCCTGACCCAGGACGTGGCCGTCCGCAGGCTGGCCGAGCGCGACCACAACGTCGTCCACTGGTCGGAGTTCGAGCGCGGCGGCCACTTCGCCGCCATGGAGGCGCCCGAGTTCCTGGTCGGCGACGTGCGGGCGTTCTTCCGTAAGCTCCGTGGCACATGAGCGGCCAGGCATCTCCCACCGTGCTCGGGCGGCGCGCCCTCAACCGCGCGCTGCTCGAGCGGCAGCACCTGCTGCGGCGGGTGCGGCGGCCCGCCGCCGAGATGGTCGAGCACCTGGTGGGCATGCAGGCCCAGGAGCCCCGCGACCCCTACGTCGGGCTCTGGACCCGCGTCGAGGGCTTCGACCCCGACGAGCTGGGCAGCCTGGTCGCCGGCCGCCAGATGGTCCGCGCCCCGCTCATGCGCACCACCATCCACCTGGTCAGCGCCCGCGACTGCCTGACCCTGGCCCCGCTGCTGCACCCGGTGCGGGAGCGGAACTTCTGGACCGGCAGCCCCTTCGGCCGCCAGGTCAAGGGGGTCGACGTCGAGGCCGTGCTGGCCGCCGGGCGGGCTCTGCTGGATGAGCGGCCCCGGACCAACGCCCAGCTCCGCGCCTTCATGGCCGAGCGCTTCCCCGACTACGACGCCACCTCGCTGGGCTACGCCGTCCACCACCTGGTCCCGGTGGTCCAGGTCCCGCCCCGCGGCGTCTGGGGCCAGAAGGGGCTGCCGACCTGGGCCGCCACCGAGACCTGGCTCGGCCGCCCGGTCGAGCAGGCTCCCTCGATCGACCAGGTCGTCCTGCGCTACCTGGCCGCCTACGGCCCGGCCGGCACCATGGACGTCCAGGCCTGGTCCGGCCTGACCCGCCTTCGCGAGGTCACCGACCGCCTCCGCCCCCGCCTGCGCAGCTTCCGCAACGAGGCCGGCAAGGAGCTGTTCGACCTCCCCGACGCCCCCCGCCCCGACCCGGACACCCCGGCCCCGGTCCGCTTTCTCCCCCAGTACGACAACGTGGCCCTGTCCCACGCCGACCGTTCCCACCTCGCGGCCGGCGCCGCCGCCCACTGGCCCACCGACGACCTCCACTGGTCGGCCCTGCTGGTCGACGGGTTCGTGGCCGGCGTCTGGCGCCTGGTCCGCGACCGCAAGGCCGCCACCCTGGTCGTCAGGCTGTTCGGCACCCTCGCCGACCAGGACCAGGCCGGGGTGGCCGAGGAAGGCGAACGCCTGCTCGCCTTCCTCGCCCCCGACGCCGAGCCCCGTGAGGTCCGGCTGGGTGCGGCGGCCTAACCCTCGATGTTGGACATGACGTGCTTGACGCGGGTGTAGTCCTCGAACCCGTACAGGGACAGGTCCTTGCCGTAGCCGGAGTGCTTGAAGCCGCCGTGGGGCATCTCGGCGACCAGGGGGATGTGGGTGTTGATCCAGACGCAGCCGAAGTCGAGGGCGCGGGCCATGCGCATGGCCCGGCCGTGGTCTCGGGTCCAGACGCTGGAGGCGAGGCCGTACTCGACGCCGTTGGCCCAGGCCAGGGCCTTCTCCTCGTCGTCGAAGCGCTGGATGGTGATGACCGGGCCGAAGATCTCCTGCTGGATCATCTCGTCGCCCTGCTCGAGGCCGTGGACGACGGTGGGCTCGTAGAAGTAGCCGCCGCGGTCCAGCTTGTGGCCACCGGTGGCGACCTCGGCGTGGCCGGGGGCGCGGTCCAGGAAGCCCTCCACCCTGGCCAGCTGGTTGGCGTTGTTGAGGGGACCGTAGGCGGCCTCGGTGTCCTCGGGCGGGCCGGTGGTGGTGCCCTTGGCCTGGTCGACCAGGGCGGACAGGAAGTCGTCGTGGACCCCGCCGCCGGCCAGCACCCGGGTGGCGGCGGTGCAGTCCTGGCCGGCGTTGAAGTAGCCGGTGGCGGCGATCATCTCGGCCGCGGCGGCCACGTCGGCGTCGTCGAACACGATCACCGGGGCCTTGCCGCCGAGCTCCAGGTGGACCCGCTTGAGGTCGTCGGCGGCCGCCTTGGCGACCTCCTTGCCGGCCCGGATGCTGCCGGTGATCGAGACCATGGCCGGGGCCTTGTGGGAGACCAGGGCGGCCCCGGTGGCGCGGTCGCCGACGACCACGTTCATCACCCCGTCGGGCAGGAACTCGCTCATCAGCTCGGCCATCCAGATGGTGGTCACCGGGGTGGTGTCGCTGGGCTTGAGGACCACCGCGTTGCCGGCCGCGATCGCCGGGGCGAACTTCCACACGGCCATCATGAACGGGTAGTTCCAGGGGGTGACCTGGGCGCAGATCCCGACCGGCTCACGTCGGATCATCGAGGTGTGGCCGGCCATGTACTCGCCGGCGGACAGCCCGTTGAGCATGCGGGCGGCCCCGGCGAAGAAGCGGATCTGGTCGATCGCCGGCGGCACCTCCTCGTCCAGGGTGAGCTGGACCGGCTTGCCGGTGTTCTCGCTCTCCAGCCGGACCAGCTCCTCGGCCCGCTCCTCCATCGCGTCGGCGATCTTGAGCAGGGCCCGGCTGCGCTCGGAGGGGGTGGCGTCGCGCCACTGCTCGAAGCCGCGCTCGGCCGCCTGCATGGCGGCGTCGACGTCGGCCTGACCCGAGATCGGGGCCTCGGCGAAGCCCTCGCCGGTGGAGGGGTTGACCAGGGTCGAGGTGCCCCCGTCGACTGCGTCCCGGTACTCGCCCCCGATGAAGTTCTGCAGCTTGCGAAGCGACCCCATTGCCAGCTCCTTGCTCGTGTCTATCCGGTCATGCCCGCTGGCGGCGGGCCAGCACGGCGTTGCCCACCGCGATAGCGACTCCTCCAAGGAAGATCAGTGTGCCCATCACGTTCACCTGGGGCGGCACCCCGACCCGGGTGGCGCCGTACACCCACAGGGGGAAGGTCTCGACCTGCCCGCTGACGAAGCTGGTGACCACGTAGTCGTCGATCGAGAGGGCGAAGGCGAGCAGCGCCCCGGCGACGATCCCCGGCGCCAGCAGCGGCAGGGTGATCTTGCGGAAGGTGGTCCACGGGTCGGCCCCCAGGTCCTGGGCGGCCTCCTCCAGCGCCGGGTCGAGGCCCAGCACCCGGGCCCGCACCGTCACGGCCACGAAGGCCAGGCTGAAGGCGACGTGGGCGATGATGATGGTGACGAAGCCCCGCGCGAACTGGGTGGTCACGAACAGTGACAGCAGCGAGGCCCCCAGCACCAGCTCCGGGGCCGAGATGGCGCTGAAGATCACCAGGTCGTAGGCGCCCTTGCCGCGGAAGCGGTAGCGGCCGAGGGCCAGGCCGATCATGGTCCCGAGCGCGATGGTGATGATGGTCGAGATCACGGCGATGAGCAGCGAGTTGCGCAGGGCGGCGGTCAGGGCGGGCAGCGCGAACAGGTCCCGGTACCAGCGCAGGGTGAACCCCTGCCAGCGGATGTTGAGGCGGCCCTGGGTGTCGTTGAAGCCGAACACGATCATGACCAGGATGGGCAGGCTGAAGTAGAAGATCATCAGCCAGGTGTAGACGGGCAGGATCAGCCGGGTCCATCGGCGCTGCCGGCCGGGCTCGGCCGGGGCCGGGGCGACCTCGGGGGGCGCCTGCCGGGTGGCGATGGTGCTCACCGCTGGGCGACCTCCATCACCTGCTCGGTGCCGAGCACCCTGGCGTAGGTGAAGATCCCGACCAGCAGGGCCGCCATCAGCAGGAACGACATGGCCGAGGCGAGTGGGTAGTTGTTGCTGTTCAGGTACACGGTCTGGATGATGTTGCCGATCATTGTCGTCTGGGTGCCGCCGAGGATCCCGGAGTTGACGAAGTCGGAGGCGACCGGCACGAAGGTGATCAGCACGCCGGCGAACACCCCGGGCAGCGACAGCGGGAACACCACCCGCCGGAACGCCTCGGCCCGGCTGGCGAACAGGTCGTGGGCGGCCTCGACCAGGCTGGGGTCGACCCGCTCCAGGGCGACGTACAGCGGCAGGACCATGAAGGGCAGGTAGTTGTAGGTGAGCCCGCCGATCACGGCGGTGGTGGTGGCCAGCAGGTGGAAGTCCTGCGGCAGCAGGCCAGCCTCCTTCAGCGGTCCGAGCACGAACCCCTGGTCGTTGAGGATGAACTTCCAGGAGGCGGTCCGGATCACGAACGAGACGAAGAACGGCAGCAGGATCAGGAACAGGTAGGTCGACTTGCGGGCGCCGCCGTAGAAGGCGATCCAGTAGGCCATCGGGTACGCCAGGACCAGGCAGAGCGTGGTCACCACCACGGCGTAGGCACCCGAGCGCAGGAACTGGGTGGAGTAGAGCTCCCAGGCGCGGGTGTAGTTGGACCACTCCCAGGTGAACTGGAAGCCGGCCTCGGCGTTGCCGCTCTGGAGCGACAGCGAGAACATCACCAGCAGCGGCACCACGAAGAAGATGGCCAGCCACAGCCCGCCCGGCAGGCCCACCAGGTAGGGGGCGAGCCGGGCGCGGCCGCCGCGGGCGCTCATCGCCGGATCAGGACTGGACGATCGGCTGGAAGATGCCGTCCCACACCTGCTCCTCTTCCACGGTGAGGGTGCGGTAGCGCTTGGTCTTGGCCAGGTCGGCCTCGCTGGGGAAGACGAGCGGGTTGGTCACCAGGTCCTCGTAGTACGCCTTGTCCTCGCCGGTCAGCTTGGCCGCCTCGGCCTGGAGCTCCTCCTTGGCCGCCGGGACCGGGGTGATGTAGGTGATGTACGCGGTCAGCGTGGCCGCCACCTCCGGCCGGTACACGTAGTCCATGTAGGTGATCGCGTCCAGGGGGTGCTTGGCCCCCTTGGGGATGGCCATGTTGTCGGTCCAGTAGGTGGCCCCCTCCTCGGGGATCACGAACTTGATGTCGGGCGAGCCCGAGTTGTTGAGCTGGTACACATCGCCCGAGTAGGCCTGGGAGATCCAGGCGTTGCCCGAGCTCATGGCGTCGACCATCCCGGAGTTGTCCACGAACTCCCGCAGCTGGGGCCGCAGCTTCTCGGCCTCGTCGGCGGCCCGCTTCCAGTCCTCCTCGGTCGACTTGGCCGGGTCGATGCCGAGCATGATCATGACCGAGGTCGGGAAGTCGGTGTCGTCACCGAACATGGTGATCTTGCCCTTGAAGGCGGGGTCCTTGAGGTCCTGCCAGCTGGTGATCTCCCGCTTGGTCAGCTTGGGGTTGTAGGCCAGCCCGACCAGGCCCGACTGCCACGGCACGGTGAACTTGTTGCCCGGGTCGTAGCTGGGGTCCTTGGCCGAGTCGGCGGCGTTCGCGGCGAACGTGGGCAGCTTGGAGTGGTCGAGCTCGATCAGGAAGTTCTGGCGGATCAGCTTCTCGATCGGTCCGCCGTTGGTGATCACGATCAGGTCCCAGCCGGTGGCCTGGCCGGCCTGGAGCGAGGGGTTGATCTTGCCGAGGAAGGAGTCGTTGTCCTCGATGACCTCTTTGTAGTTGACCTTGATCCCCGTCTCCTTGGTGAAGTCCTGGAGCGAGGGGTACACGGTCTTGCCGCCCTGCTTCTCCTGGTCCATGTACAGCGGCCAGTTGGCGAAGTTGAGCTGGTTGGCCTGGGTCTGGCTGGCCCAGAACCCGGATTCCTGCGGGGCCTCGTCGCCGCCCGACCCCTCGACGCCGCAGGCGGCGAGGAAGGCGGAGGCGCCGAGCAGGCCGGCGCCGCGCAGGGCGTCGCGGCGGCTGATGCGCGGCATGGTCAGGCCCCGCAGCAGGGCCGGGTCGAGCGGTCGGTTCCTGGTCACGGC